>DASZBM010000003.1 GCA_035944135.1 Acidobacteriaceae bacterium | reverse complement strand
TTCTTCGGGTTGTGCTTCGACAGCACCTTCGTGATCGCCGCCGTCAACGTCGTCTTGCCGTGATCAATATGACCAATCGTCCCAACGTTCACATGCGGCTTGCTGCGATCAAATTTTTCCTTCGCCATGACTACCTTCTCCGTTTTTTGCTGAAGACTTATCGTCTAGCTCGCTACTGCTAACCCTTGTCTCTGCGCGCGCCGAAAATGTTTCGGCTCCAGCGCGCGGCTTACGTTGCGGCAAAACCCCAGAGAAACGCTCCTGCTGTCTCTCTTTACTTCTTCTCGCCCTGCACCTTGGCGATGACCTCTTCGCTCACCGACCGTGGCGCCTCTTCATACTGCTTGAACTCCATCGAGAAGTTCGCGCGGCCCTGCGTGCTTCCACGCATCGCCGTCGCATAGCCGAACATGTTCGACAGCGGAACCGTGGCCTTGATGGCCTGCACACCGCCGACCATTTCCATGCCCTCGATGCGTCCGCGCCGCGAGTTCAGGTCGCCGATGATCGTGCCCATATACTCCTCCGGCACCGTCACCTCAACCGCCATCACCGGCTCCAGCAGCACCGGCTTGGCCTTGCGCGCAGCCTCCTTGAACGCCATCGATCCGGCGATCTTGAAGGCCATTTCGTTCGAGTCGACATCGTGATAGCTGCCGTCGTACAGGCTCACCTTGATGTCAACCATCTCGTAGCCCGCCAGCACACCGCCCAGCATCGCCTCGCGAATACCCTGGTCGATCGGCTTGATGTACTCCTTCGGAATCACGCCGCCCTTGATGTCGTTCGAGAACTCATAGCCCTTGCCCGGCTCGTTCGGCTCAATCCGAATCTTGGCGTGTCCGTAGTTGCCCGAGCCACCCGTCTGGCGAATGTACTTGCCCTCCGCCTCAGCCTTGGAACGGATGGTCTCGCGGTAGTTCACCTGCGGCTTGCCGACGTTCGCCTCAACCTTGTACTCGCGCATCATGCGATCGACGATGATCTCCAGATGCAGCTCGCCCATGCCGGCGATGATCGTCTGCCCGCTGGTCTCGTCGGTCCGGACCTTGAAGGTCGGATCTTCCTGCGCCAGCTTCGCCAGCGCCAGACCCATCTTCTCCTGGTCCACCTTCGTCTTCGGCTCAACCGCAACTTCGATTACCGGCGCCGGGAAGTCGATCGACTCGAGCACAATCGGAGCCTTCTCCGTGCAGATCGTGTCGCCCGTCACCAGGTTCTTCAGACCCACAGCCGCGCAGATATCGCCGGCAAGAATCTCCGTGATCTCCTCGCGCTTATTCGCGTGCATCTTCAGCAGACGGCCGATACGCTCCGTCTTGCGCGTACGCGGATTCAGCACCGAGTCACCAGTCTTCAGCGTGCCCGAGTACACACGAATGAAGATCAGCTGCCCGACGAACGGATCAGTCATGATCTTGAATCCCAGCGCCGCAAACGGCTCGCTGTCGTCCGCCTTGCGGACAAGCCTGTGCTCCGGATTCTCCGGATCGACACCTTCGATGGCCGGAACATCCAGCGGGCTCGGCAGATATTCCACCACCGCGTCCAGCAGCGTCTGAATGCCCTTGTTCTTGAACGCCGTTCCGCACAGCACCGGGAAGACGCTCATCGAGATCGTCGCCTTGCGGATAGCGCGCTTCAGCTCCGCAACCGTGATCTCCTCGCCCTCGAGGTACTTGTGCATCACCTCGTCATCAGAGTCCGCAACCGCCTCGATCAGCTGGTTGCGCATCTCTTCGGCCTTGGCCTTCAGGTTCGCGGGAATCTCGACGACGTCGTACTTCGCGCCCATCGTCTCGTCATTCCACACGATGCCGCGCATCTCCACGAGATCCACAACACCCTGGAACTTCGACTCTTCACCGATAGGAATCTGAATCGGAATCGCGCGCGCGCCCAGACGATTCACGATCGTCGAGGTCGCATACTCAAAGTTCGCGCCCGCCTTGTCCATCTTGTTGATGAAGCAAATCCGCGGAACCTTGTACTTATTCGCCTGCCGCCACACCGTCTCCGACTGCGGCTGAACGCCCTGCACCGAATCGAAGCACGCGCACGCGCCGTCCAGCACGCGCAGCGAGCGCTCCACCTCGGCCGTGAAGTCCACGTGCCCCGGCGTGTCGATGATGTTGATGCGGATCCCGTTCCAGGTGCAGGTCGTCGCGGCCGACGTGATCGTGATGCCGCGCTCCTGCTCCTGCTCCATCCAATCCATCGTCGCGGTGCCCTCGTGCACCTCGCCGATACGGTGCGTGATGCCCGTATAGAAGAGGATTCGCTCCGTCGTCGTCGTCTTGCCGGCGTCGATGTGCGCCATGATGCCGATATTCCGACACTTGGCTAGAGGTACTGTGCGTGCCACGGTAGTTCTTTCTGCGGACCCAGTCCGCTGTTCTGCAAACCTGTTCAGATCAGCTCAGCACTTACTAATCTCTGATCTCTGATCTCTAATTTCTTCGCTTACCAGCGATAGTGTGCGAACGCCTTGTTCGCCTCAGCCATGCGGTGAACGTCTTCCTTCTTCTTCATCGCGGCGCCACGGCCATTCGCCGCATCCAGCAGCTCGGCCGTCAGCTTGTCGACCATGCCCTTCTCTCCGCGCGCGCGGCCGTACGTAACCAGCCAGCGAATCGCGAGAGATGTCCGGCGCTCCGGGTTCACTTCGATCGGCACCTGGTAGTTCGCGCCACCGACGCGGCGGCTCTTCACTTCCAGCATCGGCTTCACGTTCTCGACAGCCTTCTTGAACAGCTTGAGAGCTTCGTCGCCGCCCTTGGCTTCGAGGTTCGTCATCGCCTCGTAGAAGATGGCCTGCGCGGTCGACTTCTTACCGCCCCACATCATGCTGTTGACAAACTTCGTGACCAGCGTCGACTGATAGATCGGATCCGCTGCCACTTCCCGCTTCGCGATATAACCTTTTCTCGGCATTCTTCTCTCTCTTCTTCCCCCAGCGCGGTGAACCTCTCACGTTCTGGGCCTAAAGCTTCTGTCTTTTCACTGACTACTAACCACCAACGACTAACTCGCCGCCTTACTTCGCCGCTGCCTTCGGCCTCTTCGCGCCGTACTTCGAGCGGCTCTGCTTCCGGTTCGCCACGCCAACCGAATCCAGCGTTCCGCGAACAACGTGATAACGAACACCCGGCAGATCCTTCACACGGCCGCCGCGGATCAGCACAATCGAGTGCTCCTGCAGGTTGTGGCCGATGCCTGGAATGTACGTCGTGACTTCAATGCCATTCGTCAGGCGAACACGCGCGACCTTGCGCAGCGCCGAGTTCGGCTTCTTTGGGGTCTGCGTGTACACACGCGTGCAAACGCCGCGGCGCTGCGGCGATCCCTGCAGCGCAGGGCTGGCAGTCTTATAACGGGTCGGCGTGCGGCCCTGCTTCACGAGCTGATGAAATGTCGGCACTCTAAAATCCTCTTCCTTCTTTGCAACTCCGGCCTGCGATATCGCGACCGGGCTTCCGATTTCTCCCTCGGACACGCCGCAGGGCAGCTCCTTCGCTCTCTTTCCGGCACCAACCCTCTGGGTTCAGCACACACGAAAGGCGGTGAACTCAAACGCTCACCGGCGAAGTTCTGAATCCTGCACGCGGCCGTACTGCTCAACCACGCGGATTGCCATCACTCACTTGAATGACAGACGACGGTGGCCAGGCTCTTCAGAACAGCGCCTTTTACTCACGCCGTCCCGCCCCAACTCCGTTTCGCCTGCTCCGGCCCGCATAGCCCATCCCCATGGGTTCCCGCCAATTCGCGGGGAGGAGGGTGTCGCAGACACTCAGAAAGGCACGTTCCCGATATTCGCGGAACCTTCTTACTTTACCAAGTTGCTGAAACAGCGTCAAGATTGGGCCGGATCTCGAAAACTGTGCGCCCATGATCCCGATTTTGGGACCTGGACGAGCTGAACGTTTCTTCGCGGCGAATAGATGCTGACTCCCAACCTGCTACATCTGAAGGAGATGCAACCCGACCCAGCCCTCCTGTTCCCCAACCCGCCGCTCGAATCCCTCAGCACCACCTTCGGCCAGGTTTCCCTCCAACACGGCCTCGCCCTCAAGTTCCCCCGCCAGATCACGCCCTTCGCTGCCCTCCTCAAAAACTCCGCCGCAGCGCTCTCCGACCTCCACTCGCTCCTCGAACCCGGCGAATCCACCTACATCGTCTCCTTCGAAGCTCCCCCCACGATCCCCGGCATCACCACCTCCCGTCCCTACCCCGTCCGCCAGTTCGAGTGGCCCGCCACCGCCCCCATCCCACCCATTTCCGACAGCCTCACCATCGAACCCCTCACCTGCGCCCACGCTCAGGAGATGGTCAACCTCACCGACATTGCCTTCCCCGGCTTCTTCCGCATCCGCACCTGCGAGATGGGACCGTACTTCGGTATCCGCAGCTCCCGCGGCGCCGGAAATAGCGCCCGCGGCACCGGAAATAACGCCGGCCGCCTCGTCGCCGTGTGCGGCGAGCGCATGAACATCCGGCGCGCCGAAGACACCTTCCGCGAGATCTCCGGCCTCTGCACCCATCCCGAATTCCGCGGCCGGGGCTACGCCCCCGCCCTGCTGGCCCACATGCTCCAGCTTCACCGCGCGGCCGGCCTGCGCTCCTATCTCCACGTCGCTTCCAGCAACCCCACCGCCATCGCCCTCTACGAACGCCTCGGTTTCATCCCGCGCGGCGAGTTCCCGCTCTACTCCGTCCGCCGCCCCGCCTGACCATCTGCACCCGCTCGCGCTCCGAGCGCAGCGATCCCGGCGAATGGTACGCTCCATTCCATGTTCTTCAAGCGCCATCTGCTACCCGCTCTTGCCCTGTGCTCCGCCCTCGTCGCACTTCCCGCACTCGCCCAGCGTGGCATGGGCAACATGCATGCCCCGGGCGCCGTCGCCCTCTCGCCCGATGGCGCCACCGTCGCCTGGACCCTCCGCTCCCGCGACGGCTCGACCCTCCACCTCACCTCTGTCTCGGCCCCCACAGACGACAAGACCATCGCCATCCCCAACGCCACCGGCTGCGCCTACTCCAGCCCCATCTGGTCGCCCGACGGCCAGACACTCGCCTTCCTCGGCGCCTGCGCCCCCGAGTCCAAGGACCCCACCGTCCCGCGCCAGTCCCAGGTCTACCTCTGGTCCAGGTCCACCGGCGACGTCAAACAGCTCACCCACGTCACCGGCGACATCAACCAGCCCGCCTGGTCCCCTGACGGCAAATCCATCGCCTTCCTGTTCGTTGAAAATGCCACCCGCACCGCCGGCGCCCTCGACGCCATGAAGCCCTGGGCCGGCGTCATCGGCGAAGACGGCGTCGAGGTCCAGCGCGTCTACGCCGTCGACTCCACCTCCGGCACCGGCAGCTTCCTCACCCCGCTCACACTCCACGTCTACGAGTTCGACTGGGCTCCCTCGAGCAAGGAGATCGCCTACATCGCCGCCGACGCCCCCGGCGAGAACAACTGGTGGATCGCCCAGCTCTGGGCCGCGCCCGTCCACATCGACGCCAACTCCGTCCCCGAGCAGCCGCGCTCCGTCTTCAATCCCAACACCACCCATTCCGCCCTCCACGGCCTCCAGATCGCCGTCCCCCGCTACTCGCCTGACGGCAAGCGCATCGCCTTCATCGGCGGCCTTATGTCCGACCAAGGCTCCACGGGCGGCGACCTCTGGACCATCGCCTCCGACGGGCACGGCGAGCCCACCGACATCACCCCCGGCATCGACGGCACCCCCTGCTTCGAAGCCTGGATCAACGACCACGAGCTCGGCTTCGTCGAAGACCGCCGCGGCCACACCCGCCTCGTTGACTGGAATCCCGACACCAAAAAAGAAATCATCGCCACCGACCTCGGCGAAGTAACCGTCTCCGGCGGTCAGATCAAAGACGCCGTCTCCGTCTCCACCAAAGGCCCACTCGCCTTTACCGAAATCAGCCCCACCCACGCGCCCGAAATCTACCTGGCCGACGGCGACAAGGTCACCCAGCTCACCCACCTCAACGACGCCACCAAAACCGCCGCCGGTCCCCGCTTCGAATCGATCGAGTGGGAGAACGAAGGCTTCCACGTCCAGGGCTGGCTCACCTTCCCCAGGGACTACGACCCCGCCAAGCGCTACCCGCTGATCGTCTCCGTCCACGGCGGTCCCTCCGCCTCCGCCGGTCCGCGGCCTGACACCATGTTCTCCAACGCCGGCTACTTCGTTCTTGCCCCCAACCCGCGCGGCAGCTTCGGTCAGGGTGAAAGGTTCGTCCAAGCCAACCGCAAGGACTTCGGCTACGGCGACCTCCGCGACATCCTCAAGGGCATGGACACCATCGAGGCCAAATACCCCATCGACAAAAATCGCGAAGGCATCACCGGCTGGTCCTACGGCGGCTTCATGACCATGTTCGCCGTCACCCAGACCCACCGCTTCCGCGCCGCCGTCGCCGGCGCCGGCCTCTCTGACTGGCTCAGCTACTACGGCGAAAACTCCATCGACCAGTGGATGATCCCGTTCTTCGGCGCCAGCGTCTATGACGACCCCGCCGTCTACGCCAAATCCTCCGCCATCACCTACATCAAGAAGGTCAAAACCCCCACGCTCATCATCGTCGGCGACCGCGACGGCGAGTGCCCTGCGCCGCAGAGCTTCGAGTTCTGGCACGCGCTCCGCGACCTCGGCGTGAAGACACAGCTCGTCGTCTATCCCGACGAAGGCCACGGCTTCCGCAACCCCCAGCACATCGCCGACCGCAATCAGCGCGAGCTCAAATGGTTCGCCGACAACATGCCCGCCACCACCAACCAGCAGACCGCGCAGAAGTGAGCGAGACCGTAGAGGATAGGCCGTAGAGGGTAGAGAACCGTGCAGAGCAGATGTGCCATGGCGGTTCTCTCTACCCTCTACCCGTTATCCTCTAGCCTCTAATCACTTTTTCCCCGTCCCCCCGTTTGCCGCTTTCCCCGTCCAACACCTACACTGGAGGCTCGGAGATCAACGATCCGGCGGTTGAGATTGACCGTTCAGCGTGAGTTCCGGTTGAACGGGGAGGTTCTTAGTGCGGCTGTTTGTCACCAGATCAGTCCGGCGTTATGTCGGTCTGGCAATTCTTCTTTTCTTCACGGTTCCCTTCGGTTTGTCGGTCATCGGCTGCGGTCATAAAACTGCCCCGCCGGTTTACTGCAGCGCCAGCGCCAACTCGGGTCCGGTCGTCGGTCAGGCTTACGTCATCAGCCTTTCGCCCAACCTCGCCGTCGTCGGCGAATCGGTCAACTACGGGCAGATCATCTCCGGGCTCTCCGCCACCACGCAGGATTGCAAGGGCAACAGCGTCTCGGTCAGCAAGTACACCTACGCCACGACCAACATGGCCATCGCCGACGTGAACCCCTCGACCGGTGCCGTCTGCGGCGGCACGTGGAACCGGCAGTCCGGCAGCGGCATCCCCGACTACACCATCTGCAATCCGCCCGCGACCACGCCAGCCAACTCCGTCGCCTACATCACCGCCAGCGCCGACGGCGTCACCTCCAACGCCATCGCCGTCTACGTGCATCCGACCGTCACCGGCGTACAGCTCGTCACACCGGAATCGGCTACGTCCTGCAACGCCAACGACCCAACCAGCGACTGCTGCCCCTCCAACAACACCACCACCCCTGAGCCGCCCGCTCCCGGATACGACGGCACCTCCTGCGTCTCGCAGAACAACCGTGTCCAGCTCGCCGGCAAGGTCTACTACGGCGGCTTTACGGATCCCGCCCACAACATCACCTGCCAGGTCGGACACCTCACCTTCGCCGCGCAGGGCGCCTCCAACATCGTCACTATCGACCAGGCCGGCTTCGCCACCGCCAATCAGCCCGGTTCCGTGAACATCACCGCTACGGTGTCCAACTCCACCACGGCTTCCAACGCCGGATTCTTTTCCACCTGCCCTCCGGCCAGCATCCAGCTCACCGCCGTCGGCCAAAGCGGCAGCAACATCAATGTGGGGCTTAATAACGCGCAGCCCTTACAGGCGACCGTCTTTGACACAAACGGCAAGCCGATCACAGGCATCAGCCTGACCTACAACTCCACCACCCCGCAGACCATCTCGGCCTCGTCCGGCTCCATTCTGCCCAGCTTCCCCGGCTCGGCCAACATCACGGCAGTCTGCGAGCCCGGCGTCTGCAATCCGTCGCCCCTCAGCCAGATCGGCTATCTCGGCAACGGCAAGCCGCTCACTTCGAATGCCATCACCGTCAACACCGCCGGCTCCAGCGGAACCGTGCTCTACATGGCGTCCACCAGCTCGCAGTATGTTGTGCCCTACGACTTCACCCTCAAGCAGCAGGGCACGCCCATCAAGCTGCCCTACGTTCCCAACTCGATGGTCATGTCCCAGGATGGCTCGACCCTCTACTTCGGCAGCCCGCAGGGCATCATGACCATCTCCACCGCGGGCAACACTGCATCGGCTGCCAACCAGACCATCCCCGGTACCGTGCTCGCCGTCTCGCCGGACGGCACCACCGTTGTCGTCACCGACCCGACGCGCCAGACCGTTTCGCTCGTCGGCAATGGCGCCATTGCCACCAGCTACGGCAACGTGGTGGGAACCAGCGCCGCCTGGTCCCCGGACAGCCAGACCGTCTACATCACCACGAACACCAACACGCTGCTCACACACAACACCTTCAACAACTGGCAGGTCACGCCGACCAACACGCTCTACACCAACGTCACCGTGACCGTTCCCCACGTCGGCGCCTACTTCGCCGGCACAGTAACCGATGGCCGCAGCTATTGCCCGACGACCACCATCCTTACCCCGGGCTCCAACGGCAACCCGCCCACCACGGCCAACGTCTACTACCCGCTTGCCGGTGAAGTCGCAGCCCGGACCGACGTCCTCGCCGCAACCACGGACGGAAACCACATCCTCGGCGCCGCCGTAACCGGCGGTGCAGCCACCCTTGACGACATCAGCGTCGTCCTTCCGGTCCAGACTCCCTGCCCGATGCCTGGAGCTCCCCCGCTGACCTTCCAGAACACCAATACGGCGGTCCCGCTCTCGCAGATCGCCGCCACTCAAATCGATGGAGTCGTCCCGGCCAGCAACTCGGCGCTCGCCTTCGTCACCTACATGGGCTCCAGTGGTCTGCTGCCCGAGTATGTCCCGGCTACAGGCGCGGTGACGTATCTCCAGCTAGGCAACGGGGCCACCACGGCCACCGCCCCGCTCAGCGGCGTCTTCTCCACCGACAACCTCAACTTCTACGCCGGCGCCTCGGACGGCCAGGTCCACCTGATCTCCATCAACGGCACCACCGCAACCGAAACCGGTGTCCTCCAGCCCGCCCTGCCCAACGCCAACGGCAGCGGCAACGCACCGGTCAACCTCATCGCCCAGCACCCGAAGAGGCTGCAGTCTTAACGAATACAGGGGCGCGATCCCCGTCGCGCCCCCTGACATTCTCTTGACCCGGGATTGAAGCGAAAATTAGGAACGAAAAGCTCTGCGCTCGGCTTGACAAAATACCCACTGAAAAAGGCCCCTCACCCGAGGGGCCTTCACTTTGCCGCACGCTCTAAGCCCAGCCCGGCGCACACTAGGTCCGGACCTAAGTCCTCTTCTTTGAAGATTTTGCGCAAAAACCAGGGGGGGGAGGGGGGACCCTACCGCTTCAGTCTTTCGTCAAGCAGCTCGCGCCCGATG
This sequence comes from Acidobacteriaceae bacterium, assembly GCA_035944135.1. Lineage (NCBI taxonomy): Bacteria > Pseudomonadati > Acidobacteriota > Terriglobia > Terriglobales > Acidobacteriaceae > Acidobacteriaceae bacterium. The sequence continues at coordinate 88,561 of DASZBM010000003.1, read as the reverse complement.
GCGTCCAGCACTCCGTTCAGAAACTGAAGGCTCTCCGGCGCTGCATACCGCTTCGCAATCTCCAGCGTCTCGTTGATCACGATCGGTGCCGGCGTATTCGGATACCCCAGCATCTCCGCCACCGCCGCCCGCAGCAAATTCCTGTCCACCGCCGGCATCCGCTCCAGCCGCCAATTCTTGGCATGCTTCTGGATCAGCTTGTCGACCTCATCCTCACGCCTTGTCGCCAGGCGGTGAAGGTCGTCGGCAAAGCCTCTGGTCTCGTCGTCAACGTCATCGCGCGACTCCCAGAACAGGCGCTCAACCTCTTCCGGCTTCTGCTTCCCCAGGTCGCCCTGGAAGAGCATCTGCATGGCCAGCTCACGGCTCTTGCGGCGCGTTCCCATCAGCGACCCGCTTCCGTTTCATGGCCCTGCAACCTGGCGCCCAGCTTCGCGCCAATGGACGCCATCTCGATGGCCGCAATCGCCGCCTCGAAGCCCTTGTTGCCGGCCTTCAGCCCGGCGCGGTCCAGCGCCTGCTCCAGCGTCTCGCAGGTCAGCACGCCAAACGAATGCGGCACGCCCGTCTCCTGCTGCGACTGCCCAATCCCCCGCGCCACCTCGGTGTAAATCGCCTCATAGTGCGCTGTCTCGCCGCGCAGCAGCACGCCCAGCGTGATGATTGCTGCAAACCGCTTCGACTCCGCCAGTGTGCGCGCCGCGGCCGGAATCTCCCACGCCCCCGGCACCCTCACAATCTCAATCAGCTTCGACTCCGCCCCGGAGCGCAGCAGCGCGTCCAGCGCGCCCTGCAAAAGACGATCCGTAATGACCGCATTCCAGCGCGCAACGACAATCGCGAAGCGTTTGCCCTCTGCCGACAGATCACCTTCGATCGCAATCGGCCGCCCGCGCAGTGGATTTTCCGATTGCCAGAACCCGATCTTGAGTCCGGGCGCGAGATCAGCGGTAAACAGCCGTGAATTCCAGTGCGTCGCTGCCGGTGCAGACAAACGAACCACAGCCTCTTCGGTGCGGAAGTTCGTGGCCATCCAGGCGCGCACAACCGCATACACCGCATCGAGCTGCGTCGTCTCAATCAGGATTTGCGGCACAGCGGGTGCGCGGCCGACGACGAGCTCAAGATTGCCCAGTGGCGCGAGGAACGGCGCGCCTTTCCCGCCGTCAACATCCCACCCCTTGCCCTCTTCAAAGCCCAACGAGCGGAAGAGACTGCCCAGCTTCGCATAGGCGTCCTCCGACGCAACCGGCGCAATGCTGGTGATTCCCTTGATCATAGGATCGATTGTATCGTCAGCTTGCTGAGGGGCTTTGGAGGTTCAACCGGGATGTCTACGACAGAAGAATCGACGGACCTACGCTGGACGAGACTGCGCGTGGAGCATGAGGGCGCGATCGCAACCGTGACGCTCGACCGTCCCGAGGTTTTGCACGCACTCGATGCCGTGATGTTCGATGAGCTCGAGCTCGCCTTTGGAGAGCTAAGCAACGACGCGAGCGTGCGTGTGATTCTGCTGACCGGCTCCGGCGAACGCGCCTTCGCCGCGGGCGCAGACATCCGCGCGCTTGCCGGCACCGATGCGACATCAGGACGCGCAGCCTCGGAACGAGGACAGCAGGTGTTCCTGCAGATTGAGCGTTGCGGCAAGCCAGTGATTGCTTGCGTGAACGGTATCGCACTCGGCGGAGGATGCGAACTCGCGCTGGCCTGCACGTTCCGCATCGCCAGCGAACGCGCGAAGCTCGGACTGCCGGAGCTCAAGCTCGGTCTCATCCCAGGTTACGGCGGAACACAGCGGTTGCCGCGCCTCATCGGCCGGAGCGCGGCGCTGCGGCTGATGCTGACAGGCGCTGCTGTCGACGCGACTGAGGCGCTGCGGCTCAGGCTGGTCGACGAGGTGGTCCCGGCGGGCGAGTTAATGACGCGTGCCCGTGCGCTGGCGGAATCCATCGCGGGAATGGCTCCGCTGGCTATCTCCGCAGTGATGCAGGCGGTCGCACGCGGTCAAGATCTGCCCATTGAAGGCGCCCTCAAGGTTGAGGCGGAAATCTTTGGCGAACTGTGTGGGACAGTCGACAAACGCGAGGGGCTTGCCGCGTTTCTGGAAAAGCGCCCGGCAAAATGGACCGGAGCCTGAACGTCTTCAGTCACTTGATGACTCGCTGCCCCGCTGACCGCTGACTTGCTATTCTTAACCAGTGACCCGCCGCAGCCTGCCGCTTCTGTCCTGCCTCGTTCTGCTTCCACTCACTGGAGTGCTGTCCGGCTGCCACAGCCACACCTTCAGTCAGGACGCGGAGCAGGCACGCGCCGAGCGCAATGCCCGGCAGGACAGCGATCGCCAGCAGCTGGATATGATCCCGCCGCCATCGAAGAGCCGCTTCATGGCGATCCACACAGCAGAGTCGTGGGAGAATCCGTCGATCACGGTTGAGCCCGGCATGCTGGAGCTGCGCATCACTCTCGCCGACCCCGACCCTCAACTCGGTTCCGGAGGCATGCTTCGCCCCGTCTCCGCCCGCCAGCAGGAGCTGAACATCTCGCTGGACAAGCTGGATGAGGCGGTGAGCTCGATTCCCGAGAGCGCGTGGCCTTACGGCCGGGTGGTGTCGGTCGAAGAGCCCACGAATACGCCTGCGAAGGCCGAGCCGCAGGTTCGCCGCAACCTGGAAGTGACCGTGCGCGAGCTGAACGACCTCGGGGTCGTCGCCTACGACGTGCGCGACGGCATCGTGCGCTAAGCAAGTCGCAAACCGAAGTTATCTACTGATTTCCGCGCGCCTCACTGTACATTGGTTCCGTTATGAACGGCAGCGATGTTCAGGACTTACGAGAGCAGTTGGCGGAGCTCCGTTTACGGGTCGCGTGGCTGGAAAGCCTGATCGGGGCGCAACAATCGCATGCGCCGATCGTGGTGGAGCAGCCTCCTGTCGCGGAGATCGCCGCACCCGTCCAGTTCCACGTGCCACCGCCGGAAAGCGCTGGCCGTGAGGTCGCAGCGACACCGACACCCGTGGCAAGTGCACCTCCGGCGCGCGTAGCGGTTGCTGCGCCGCATGCGACGGATCGATCGCTCGAGAGCCGCATCGGCTCGCAATGGTTCAACCGCATCGGCATCCTTGCAGTCCTGATTGCGATGTCGTGGTTCCTCAAGCTGGCCATCGACAATCACTGGATCGGGCCGCTGGGCCGCGTGGTCATCGGACTGATCGCGGGGATCGGACTGATCGCGTGGTCGGAGCGCTTCAGCCGCAAGGGCTACGTGATCTTCTCCTACTCGCTGAAGGCGCTGGGCAGCGGCATTCTGTACCTTTCGCTGTGGGCTGCGTTTTCGCTCTTCCACCTGATTCCATCCTCGGTTGCGTTCATCGCAATGATTGCGGTCACCGCGTTCAACGGAATCATGTCGTGGGTGCGCGATTCGGAGTTGCTCGCGCTGTATTCAATCGTTGGCGGACTCAGTACGCCGCTGCTGCTGTCGACGGGCGAAAACCACGAAATCTCTTTATTCACCTATCTGCTCATTCTGGATGTTGCCGTTCTTTTGCTGGCAATGCTTCGTCCTTGGTCGCGGCTTCTCTTCGCAGCGTTCACGGGCACGACGCTGTTTGTCGCGGGCTGGTGGATCAGGTTCTACACGGACGATCAATTCGCACGAACCGCATTCTTCGTCGCATGTTTCTTCCTGTTGTTCGCGTTCGCTCCGCGGCTTGTGCGAACCGTCGAAGAAAGCACGCACAAGACGAGTCCATGGGACAGTCTGGCCACAATCGTCATCCCGCTGGCGAATGCCGCACTGGGATTTCTGGCGTTTTATGCGCTGCTCGACCGGCAGGAGACCGCGTGGGCCAGTCCGTGGCTTGCGGTGGCGTTCGCGGCCTTTTATCTGCTGCTTCTGAGGCTTCCCGCGCGCGGTATCGCCAGGCGGAACTCGCCGGTCTCTTCCGCGTTACAACTCGTCACGGCGATCGTGTTCCTCACGATCGCGATCCCGCTCAAGACGCAGGGCCGGTGGCTCACGATCGGCTGGCTTGTGCAGGGAGCGGCGATGCTGTGGGTGGCGCGTCGGCTGGATCAGTGGCTGCTTCGGACGCTGGCCCTCATCGGTCTCGTGCTTGGACTCGGAGCACTGTTGCTCAACAATCCACCTGCATCGTTGACACCGTTGCTGAATGAGCGGTTCGCAACCTATTGCGTTGCCATTGCGGTTTTCGTGTTCGTCGCGCTGTTGTCGCGGAGCGCTGAGCCCAGCGTGAGCGAGCAGCATACGATTCCCTGGACTACAGTGGCGGTTTCTTCCGCGCTGCTGATCAGTCTGCTGATCCTGATTGCTGTGAGTTGGGAGATTCATGGCTACTGGTGGTTCGTGCGCTGGCGTGGCGACTGGAGCCTGATGCATGACTACCGGATGTACGCGCAGTTCACGTACTCAGCGTTTTTCATGATCTACGGCGCGATTCTTCTCGTTGTCGGATTCTGGCGCCACTCTGCGTTTGTAAGGTGGCAGGCGCTGGTGCTGCTCGCGGCAGCGATTGCCAAGGTGTTCCTCGGCGACATCAATTCGCTCAGCCAGGGCTATCGGATTCTCAGCTTTCTGGGGCTCGGTGTGCTGTTGCTGGCCGTCAGCTTTGTGTATCAGCGTGACTGGCTGCACCTCCGTGGCCCGGAGAGCGAAAACGCATGAAGGCAGCCGCTTTGCTTGCCCTGCTGGTGTTGAACGGGGCCTCGACGGACACAAACCACTTTCGTTTCGAGCGGTCGATTGTAGGGATAGCGCAGAGTTCCTCGCAAACTTGTGTCGTGTTGGACCCTGGGTTTTTTGCGCACGCCGCTCCCGCCCTCGCTGATCTGCGGCTCTTCAACGGTATCGTCGAAACTCCGTATGTCGTTCGCGCCGCAGCTCCGGTCGAAACCTCGCGGAGCTCGCTCGATCCGCTGAATCTCGGCACCCGCGACGGGCAGACCAGCTTCGACCTCGCCATGCCGTCAGGCACGTACAGCGATCTCGAGCTTAGCGTGTCCGCACAAAATTTCATCGCCACGGTCAACGTCTCTGGAAGCCAGTCGGAAAATGCATCCGCCGAAACTCGCCTCGGCGCCTTCACCATCTTCGACCTGAGCGCGCAGAAGCTCGGCCGCAGCACCGTTCTCCATCTGCCTCCATCGGACTTCCGCTATCTGCATTTCCGAATCACCGGCTCGCTGAAACCGGACGAGATCCAATCCGCATCCATCTCGCGCGATCCCGTCACGCAGGCCCTGTACACACTTGTTGCTGAAACCTCCGTTGTGAAACAGCAGCAGCACATTTCAGTCATCACCTTGACCGTGCCCGCGGAGGTGCCGGTCGACCGCGTTCTCTTTGTGCCCACGGATCAAACCGGCAACTTCACCCGCGATGTAACCGTAGAGATCCAGCCGGGAATAAAGACTCAGCCGCAGGAGGACAGCGCTCATGGTGTGGAGATGCTCCCCAGTTTCTCGGGCAATCTCCTGCGTCTCCACCGGATCGCAGACGGCCGGCACATCGACGAAGAAAGGCTCGCAGTTGACGTCAGCAATGAGCTTGGGAACGAACAGACGGCCTGGGTCATCACCATTGAAAACGGCGACGACCCGCCTCTCGCCTTGAAGGACGTCCGTCTCGAAATGCAGCAGCGCGAGCTCTGCTTTGACGCTGCGCCGAACAGTTCCTACACGCTCTTCTACGGCGACAGTTCTCTTCAGCCGCCACGCTACGATTACGCGACGCTGTTCGCGCCGCAGAAGAATCCGGCGCCGGCGACGGCCGGACCCGAGGAGCCGAATCCTGCATACCAGCCGCGACCGGACGATCGGCCGTTTACGGAGAGGCACCCGGCGCTGCTGTGGATCGCCCTTCTGGCAGTAATGGTTGTGCTTGGCGTTGTCGCGGTGCAGTCACTCTCGGGTCCTCGCCCGCAGGACGGAAACGTCCGGTAATCGACCAGAACCAGCGTTTCAAAACGCGTCAAAACCGCACAAAAACGCGCAAAAAGCGCTCGTTTTCGCACCATTTTTTCAGCCGGATTTTGTAGAAAGGAAGTTGGTGGACCTGATCGGGATCGAACCGATGACCTCTTCCATGCCATGGAAGCGCGCTCCCAGCTGCGCCACAGGCCCACTCTTGAGGACTCCCTCATTCTCGCCCGTCGCGCGCTTCACGTCAAACGAGGGTGCGTGCGATGAAGGAACAAAAGGACTTTGTGAGGTGTCTAAGCAGGGAGAGTGGGCGAGCACTCTGCCGCCGGCGGCGCAGTTCCCCTCCCGCTTCAAGATGAGACCAGATGGTCGCGCGATCATGCGGTACGGTCGTCTAAACCAAAGGGTCTCTGGACAGTTGTAGCGCCGAGGGCCTACTTTAAAGGGCACTCGGATTGGGGCTGCCAATGCGAGCAGGGGCTGCGATGAGCGATCTGGCAAGCGCGATCGGGATCCGAGCGGAGGAGCAGGAGCTCGTGCGCGAGCTGAAGAGCGGCTCCGAGCAGGCCTTCGCGTTGCTGATTGCCCAGTACAGCCAGCCGATTTACTCGCTGATTGCACGGAGTTTGCGCGATCCGTCGGAGGCCGCGGACGTGACCCAGGAGGTCTTCGTCAAGGTCTTCCGGAGCATCCGTGGGTTTCACGGCGACGCCAGTCTGCGGACGTGGATCTACCGCATTGCCCTGCACGAGGCCAGCAACCAGCGGCGCTGGTGGAACCGGCACAAACGGCAGGAGCTGGCGATCGACGCGCCTATGGAGAACGAAGACGGTGAGTGCACCTGCATGGCTGAGACCTTGCGTGCAGCCGATGCGTCCCCCTTTGAGGAGTGCCTGCGGACCGAGACCCGGCAGCGAGTGGAAGCTGCGCTGAGAAACCTTCCGGCCGCGTATCGCGAGGTAGTTGTATTGCGCGAGATTGAGGGCTTTGGGTATGAAGAGATTGCCGAGATCCTGAATGTGAATCTCGGAACGGTGAAGAGCCGGCTGACGCGAGGACGGGCGGTGCTTCGTGAATCTTTGAAAAAGAAAGACTTGGAACACGCGGAACATAACGGTTCCACAGCGGCGGCCGGTAGACTGGAAGTGGTGATCTGATGACTTCGCAGCACGATCTCGAACAGCAGATGCAGGCGGTGAACGAATCTCTGGCGGGCCAATGCCTGGCGGCCAGGGCTGCGTTCTCGTCGTATCTGGACGGCGCGTTGAGCGGCGTGGAGATGGGGCGGGTTGCGGATCATCTCGAGGGATGCGCGCCGTGCGCGGCGGAGTTTGACGGCTGGCTGGCGATGCAGACGGCCCTGGCGGAGATTGGCCCGGCGCGGGCACCGCGGCAGCTTCAGCAACAGATCCAGACAGCGCTTGGCGAGGAACGCGAGCGCGGGAGCCATCTGCCTCTTTCGGGACGGATTGCGCTGACCTGGCGGACTTCGGTTGCGCCGCTGGCGGTTCAGACCGCAGGCGGGATGGTGGCCGCTGTCCTGTTGGCAGCCGGGCTGTTCCGGCTGTTCGGGCCGGGGGTTGCTGTACAGGCGAACGACGATGGAATGGCACACCTGATCGCGCCGCATTACCTGTACTCGCAGGTGGCTCCGATGGCCGTGGAGACCGGACGCGATGTGCCGGTTCTGATTGACGCCAAGGTAGATACGCGTGGCATGGTGTACGACTACACGATCCTTCAAGGGCCAAGCGACCCGTCGGTGCGGCTGCAGGTGGAGCAGAATCTGCTGTCGAGCGTGTTCAAGCCGGCAACGGTGTTCGGCGAGCCGGTGGATGGTCACGTCATGGTGACCTACACGGGCGTGTCGGTACGCGGCTAAGGCTAGCGGATACCCCAGAGGCGAAAGCCTGCTTCCTTTGCGGCGGGTTACGGCAGGGCTAAAGCCGTGCCCCTTCGAGACACGACGTGTTTGCGATGTCTTGTGCCGCTTCCATAGACTAAGCGGGTGCGTCAGTTCAGTACGGTGCCCCTTTTGAATCGCATCCTCCAGCCAGCCCTTTTCGCGATCGGTTCAGGGGTTGTTTGTCTCGGGCTGATGGGCCCTGTTGCGTTTGCGCAGAGCTCGTCATCGTCTTCGTCGGCGCCTCCGGGTGAGCAGGCTGCCGATAACCAAAACCCCATCGCGAGACCGAGGGCGGCGCAGATTGAGCCGGGCGGCGCCGCGGTAACGCTGGAGACCAGCGAGCCGCTGTTCCAGATGGCGGCGGCGCTGAATGCATGTGGCTACGATGCCGACCTGGATCACTCGGCGCCGGTGCGGGCCGAGATCCGGGCGGACATGAACGCCGCGCTGCAGCAGTCTGAAGACGCGCGCAAGAGCCGCGACGCGCTGTGCGACTACGTTTCGCAGCACCGGCTGACGGACTCTGGTTTGGGGATTGGGCAGTATGTGTCGCTAGCGCTTTATCTCTCGCCCGCGCCAGACCTGACGCCGAACGTGGATGAGACGGAGCTGCCGCCGCAAGCTGCGCAGGTGGTCAACGTGCTGCCGCTGCTGCGCGCGTTCGCCGAGCAGGTGAATCTGCACTACATCTGGGTGCATCATCGGGCGGAGTACGAGGCGTTGGCGGCGCGCGTGCACGACCCCATGGTGAAGATGATTTTGAACACGAACATCTATCTGCACCAGCCGGTCTCGAGCTACGACGGACGCCGCTTCCTTGTGCTGCTGGAGCCGATGCTATCGCCGGCGCTGACGAACGCGCGCATTTACGGCATGGATTACATCATCGTGATGTCGCCGGATAGCAGCGCGGGCGACCCCGTGCGGATGAATGAGATCCGCCATATTTACCTGCACTACGTTGTGGAGCCGATGGTGTACAGCCGCGGCCAGGCGATGGAGCGCATTCAGCCGGTGCTTCGAGGCGTGCAGGATGCGCCGATCGAGTTCACGTACAAGAGCGACGCCGTGGCGCTGATTACCGAGTGCCTGATCAAGGCGATCGAGGCGAAGTTGTTTGTGGTCGATTCGCCCGCTCCGCAGAAGCCAAAGGGCGCAGTGGGACGTGCAGAGACCGACCGCTACGAGGCGCAGAAGGCCGTCTATGATCACGCGAACACGCTGGCGCGGCAGCGGCTCGTCGACACCGACGAGGCACAAGGATGGGTGCTGACCGGCTACTTTTACCAGGCGCTTGGAGCCATGGAGCATAACGGCGACGGGCTGCGCGATGAGATTGCACCGATGATCTACGGCATGGACGTGGATCGCGAGCGGCGGCATGCGCAGCAGATTGTCTTTGTGAAGGAGGCACCTGCGGACCCATTGAGCCGGGGAGGGACGCGGCCGCACAAGCTGGAAGGGCTTGACCTCGCGGAGATGGACCTGGCCAAAGGCGATGTGGACGGCGCGGCGGAGCTGGCAGACAAGGCCATGCAGGATCCGAAAGCCGACCATGGCGAGGCCCAGTATCTGCTGGCGCGGGTGGACCTGATCCACGGGGATGCTGAAGAGGCGAAGGACGGGTTTGAAAAGACCCTGACGCTGACCAAGGACCCGCGGACGCTAGCCTGGAGCCACATCTACCTGGGCCGGCTATACGACACGATGGCGACGCCGGACCGGAACCACGCCGTGGCCGAATATCAGGCGGCGCTCGAGGTTCGGGATGGGCGGCCAGACACGCGCCAGGCGGCCGAGGCCGGGCTGAAGAAGCCGTTTGCCCTGCCCCGGCGCGAGGACGCCCAGCCGGATCAGAGCGATGCAAACTTCGACCCAACCGGCAAGGCCCAGAAAGAGGCCTACAAACCGGACGCCCCGAAGTAGCCGGGGCAGATTGGTGGGAGGGTTCGCCCACCTTCGTTGGAGCAACATCCCCCGGGCCAGCCGCGTAAACTAGAGCAGCAGGTTTATGGGTACTCAGCGGAGCAAGTCGGTGCCATCGGGAACGACGGCGGCCCCTCCCAGCGCGGAGCGGCGCCCACGTGTGTCTGCGGGGGGCGGCAACACTTCGCGGTCCGCTCTCGAACAAAATCTGGGCTACAAGTTCGCGAAGCCCGGGCTGCTGAAGCTGGCCCTCACGCACCGGTCGCACCCCTATGAGGCCAGAACAGATCCAGCCGATATTGCAGCGCATGAGACGAAGAATGCCCCCGGAACGGACAATGAGCAGTTGGAGTTCGTGGGCGACGCTGTGCTGGGATTGGCGGTGACGGAGCTGTTGTACCAGCGCTTTCCTGACCGCAGCGAAGGCGAACTGACCCGCATGCGTGCCAGCCTGGTAAGCCGTCAGCGGATGGCGAAGCTGGGATGCGAGTTAGGACTGGATGAGCATCTGCTGGTAGGCCGGAGCGCGGAGCAGAATGGAGCTCGGCGGAAGCCGGCGCTGCTGGCCAACGCGGCAGAGGCCGTGCTGGCGGCGATCTACCTGGACGCGAACGCGGCAGGCAAGGAAGGATTCCGCGAGGTGCGGCGACTGGTTGAGCAGAAGCTGGTGAAGCCTGAACTGGCATCGATGGAGGCCGCGCTGAAGATGGACGGCGGCCGCGGCGCGCTGCGGGATGCCAAGACGCTGCTGCAGGAGCGTGTTCAGGCTTATGGCGCAGGACGTTTGCGCTATGTCGACACGGAGCAGACCGGACCGGCGCACCAGCGTTGCTTCAAGGTGGAAGCCCGCATCGAAGGACCAGGCGAAACGATTTCCGTGCTCGCCACGGCGGAAGGTGCGAGCAAGAAAGAGGCGCAGCAGAAGGCCGCGGAGCTGGCACTGAAGCACTGGAAGCAGCCCAAGGAGACCGAGGCAAAGAGAAGCGAGGACGCAGCATGACGCCGCTTTCCATACTCGCTGTGGATACAGCGCAGTTTGAGCGCCGGGAGCCGGTACGTGCAGCGCGCGCGATGTCTGCCGGCGTGATGCCGGGTTCGAAGGCACATCATGGCCTGCTGGCGACGCTGCGCTCGCTGTGCGAGTTCCTGGTGGTCGCGCTGTTTGCCATGACGTTTATTCTGCAGCCGTTCCGGATTCCGTCGGAGTCGATGGTGCCGACGCTGCGGGTGGGCGACTTCCTGATGGTCGACAAGCAGTCCTATGAGCCGGAGGGTGCGCTCTCGTGGATGCTGCCTTCGTCGAACATTCATCGCGGCGATCTGGTGGTGTTCCACTATCCCGTCGATCCCTCGATGCACCTGGTGAAGCGCGTCGTGGCGGTGCCGGGCGACCGTGTGCGGCTGAAACATGGACGCGTATGGATAAACGACCAGGCGGTCGACGAACCGTATGCGTTTTACTCGCCAGCCGCCGTGGACGACTTCCGCGACAATTTTCCGTCGGTGCGGACGGCTGATCCGAGCCTGGATCCGAACTGGTGGATGCGGTTACGGCGCAGCATTGTGGACGGTGAGATCACGGTTCCCAAGGGGCAGCTCTTCGTGCTGGGCGACAACCGCAACGACAGCGAGGACAGCCGGTACTGGGGCTTCGTGCCGGAGCGCGATGTAGTCGGCCGTCCATTTGTTGTTTACTTTTCGATCATCCCCACCGATGACGATAGTGCGCCGCCGACGCTGCGAGCGCGGCTGCGTACGGCGCTGAGCTTTCATGTGCTGCGCTAAAGGCTTTGATGTCCTGCGGTAACTTCCAAACACTCTCGTAACGAACTCCTCAGCAGGCAACGGGGTACACTGGCAGAACCACGTTGCGTGGCAGGAGAGCGACCATTTTGACAAGAGTTGCAGACAGTGCCGCTGAGACGCGTGCTGCGGCCGAGCGCAGCGAGGAGGCCGTGATCACCGCGAATTTGGCTGCCGGACGTCCAGCGGATGCCGAGATCAAGGAGACGCCGCTGGAGGCGCTTGCTTCGATCTGCTCGGTGCTGGTGGTTGGGCTCTTCATCATGGGGTTCATCTTTCAGAACTTCGTGATCCCTTCTGGGTCGATGGAGAAGACACTGCTGATTGGCGACCACGTGGTCGTGGACCGCATCACGATCGCTCCGCCGACCTCGTGGGCGCCATTTGTGCACTACCGGCCGGTGAAGCGCGGCGACATTATCGTCTTCCTGAAGCCGAACCCAGAGACGCCGGACCTGATCCTGGTGAAACGCGCCATCGGAGTTCCGGGCGACCATATTCATCTCCGCCACGGGGTGGTGTACGTCAACGGCGTTGCCCAGAACGAGCCGTATGCGAAGATGCCGAACGACAACGACGGCGATTTTGAAGATGCGTATCAGCCGTATCGTGACGACTTCCCTGCAATTGCACCGCCGCCGGATATCCAGGTGACGGACTTGTGGCGCGTGGACCTGCCGACGCACATCCAGGGTGACGATATCGTGGTGCCGCCGGACAGAATCTTCGCCATGGGCGACAACCGCACCGAAAGCCTCGACAGCCGCTTCTGGGGTTTTGTTCCAATGGAAAACATCATGGGACGACCGATGTTTGTTTACTGGTCGTTCCAGACTCCGGCCGACCAGGAGGACAAGACCAGCCTGGGCGACCGCATGAGCTTCATGTTGCATGTTGTGACGCACTTCTTCAGCGGAACGCGCTGGAGCCGCACCTTCCACGTCGTTCGATGAGCGTTGAATAGCCTGAGTGCCGTCGATACGGCGGCACGCGAACTTGCGTCCCATGATTGAACTCGAAGACAGCGACCGGATGGAATTCAACGAGCAGAGGATGGAGCACGCACGGCGCCGCCAGCGTGTGATGATGGCTACCGCGATGGTGCTGGTTCTGCTGCTGCTCGCGATTACACCTCCACTGCTGAACGTCGGACGGTATCAGCGGCGCATTGTGACGAGCATGAGCGAGAGCCTGGGGCGGCCGGTGCATCTCGACAAGGTGACACTGCACCTGCTGCCGATGCCTGGTTTCACTCTGCAGAATTTCGTCGTCAGCGAGGATCCCGCGTTCGGCAACGAGCCGACGATTCGCGCGAATGAAGTTGTCGCCACATTGCGAGTCAGCTCGCTGTGGCAAGAGCGCGTCGAGTTCTCCCGCGTGAAGTTCGTTGACCCGAGCGTGAATCTGGTGCGCAGTGCGGACGGGCGCTGGAACCTTGAAGGCGTGCTGCTCCGCGCGTCGCAGGTGAACACGGCGCCTACCGCACAACAGCGTGCCGGGCCGGCGCCACGCTTCCCTTACATCGAAGCCACGGGCGGGCGCATCAATCTCAAGCTCGGACAGGAGAAGATGCCGTTCTCCTTGACCGATGCGGACTTCGCGCTCTGGCTTCCTTCGCCACAGGAGTGGCACGTGCGGCTGGAGGGAAAGCCCTCGCGCACGGATGCGAATATCGGCGACCCGGGAACAGTGCGACTCGAGGGTTCGCTGCAGCGCGCAGCGCGCATGCAGGATGTTCCGGTGAATGTGCACGCGAGTTGGTACGATGCTCCACTCGGTGAAGCGAGCCGGCTGGTTTCGGGCAGCGATCGTGACTGGCGTGGCACGCTGCATTCCGACGTATGGCTGCAGGGACCGCTGGCGGCGGCGGCGCTGAAGATGAAGGTGACGCTGGTGGACCTGCGACGGGCGGATTTTGTGCCGGCGCATTCGCTGGATGAGTCGATAAGCTGCACGAGCAGCGCCGATGTGCCCGGGGCGCGCTTGTCGAACGTCGCCTGCGAGGTGCCCACTGCGGGACCGCAACCGATCGAGATCGCTGTGCCCGCTCTGGACCTCACGCAACCGCGGGCGCAAGCGACCGCGCAAGCGCAGAAGCTTCCACTGGAGTGGGTCTTCGGGTGGATGCGGCTTTTCTCTGCGCGTATTCCGGCTGAGCCGCGCGTACAGGGTACGGTCGACGCGGACCTCGTGCACCTTGCGCAAACGCCTCTCGCTGACTGGAACGGCACAGTCACATTGACCATGCCTGTTCAGCCGCGGCGCGCGAACGGGGAAATCGTTTCCGCCAAAGGCGAGACCGAAGTGCCATCGCAGAGTTTTGAGGCAACTGTCGGCTCCTCAGGTGACGGCTGGACGGCATTGCTGAAACCCACACCTTTGCGCCTCGGCCCGGGCGCCGACCTGACGCTGAGTGGCCAGGCTTCGCCGACGGGCTACAGCTTCATCGTTACCGGCGACGCGAGTGAGACGCAGTTGGCGAGCATCGCGCATGCGCTACCACAGCTCGCCGACAGTACAGATCTCGTGCCTGCGAACAGCTCGACTGCATCAGACACGATTCATCCCATCGCACTCTCGTGCACGCGGGTGCTGAGCGGTGGACAGGCGTGCAGCGCACCAGCGCCACCGCCGCACCGGCCTGCCCGGCGGAATGTACACCTGCGGCGTTAGCGCTATTCCTGATGAAGTGCGACCGTCCGGGTATGCGTGCTGGGGCCGGCCTCGGGCACGCTTCCATCGTTCAGCTCAACCTCGGTCGGCGGATTCTGCATGATGACGCGCTCGGTCGTATTCGAAAGCCCGGCGACGCGAATCCGCTTCGTCGTAGCGAACTCTCCCGAGCGAACGACCAGCGGGACCTCGGCTGCTGCCGCTCCTGCATTGTGGACCGTGACGGCGACAAGCCATCCCTTGTCATGACCGGCGCCCGCGGGAAGCTCGCGCGGCGTGACGTCGACGATGCTCAGCGAAGGCAGGCCGCGGTCGTGCAGCACCCAGTCATCGAAGAACCAGGCGAGATCTTTGCCGCTGGTCTTCTCGAGCAGCGCCTCAAACTTCTGCGCCTGCACTTCGGCGGAGTCCTGGCTGGGCGGTTGCGTGCGCCACGCGCTCAGCGCAAGTTGCAGCGGCTGCTCGCCGACGATGTCGCGCAGCATCCACCACACCGCGGCGGCTTTGCGGCGGAAGAAGAGCTCATCATAGGCGGCGATCAGTGGCTGGCCTACGGCGGCGCTCTGACTGGCTGAGGAACTGGCGGTACCGCTGGTGGCGTTTGCCCCGGAATCCGTGAGCGTGTCTGCTGTCGCGACCTGTTGCATCACTGCATCGAGCTGCTTCACCGCATCATCGCGCCCGTGCTCCCGCTCGATCCACAGGAGCGAGAAAAACTCAGCGAGCCCTTCATCCATCCAGGGCTGCCCTGTCTGTATCCACGCGTGCGCCAGGCTATGCGCGAGCAGCGGAGCAGAGGTAGACGCGGCAAGCGTTCCGACCGGAGCCAAGAGCAGCGGGCCATCTTCGAACGGTTGTCCGGAATGATCGATGATGGTGAGCGCGGTGAGAGGATGCGGCCCGAGCCACTGCTGGACTAACGGTGCCACGCGCTCTGCGGAGTCGGCGAGCAGCGGAAGAGCACGGTCGTCGGTGGTCTCAACGGCGAGCATCTGCGGTCCATTCGCGTTTGAGGTGCCGGAGCTTGACGAGGAGGACACGGGCGCAGGCAGCGGCGCGATGAAGGTCTCCGGCTGCGCGATGACGAAGAGACTCAGCGGCCGCACACCGATCGGCTCGACCCTGAATGTCGCGGTCGCGATCCCGCTGCCATAGGCGACAGGAGCATCCTGGTTGTCATGCAGCGCCGCCAACGGCTGACGACGACCGCAAAAGTATGCTGCCGTCGGCGCTTCGCCGGCGTACTCGACACTCAGGCGCAAGCTCACGGGCGTGTCCGCATGCTCCAGACGCTCGCGCCCAATCGCTGGCACGAGGCTTCCGTCCTGCAGAAAAAGCTGCGGAGCCGCAACGGGAAACCACAGCACATTGCCGAAGCCGCGCAGGGCTGTAGCGTCAGGTGTGATGGCGTCCCAATCCGTCTGGAGGGCCTGCGCGGAGGATGCGCCGAGCCGCTCCAGGCGCTCGCTGTTGGCCGCGATCGTGCCGGCGTAGAAGGTATCCATTACGACGGTCTCGCCGGGCGCGAGTGGCTTCGGGAGCGTGACGATCAACTCGCTGGCGCGGCCGGTGTGGTCGGCGTCGGTGTCGAGGAGGTGTTGTGCAATGGGCAGCGCAGTTCCCTGCACCGATATGTTCTGCCATGTCAGTGTCGACGAGATCTGCAGCGCGATTCGCGGCAGCGGACGATCGCTCACGTTCCGCACGGTCAGCTTCGCGCGGCCGGTGAGCCGCGAGTCCGCAGGCACGAGCCGGATGTCGAGGTCGTACCGGGTGATGCGAATCGCCGAGCGGTCCGCGTCGGTGAGCTGGGGTTCGGCGCTTGGCGGGGCCTGCGGCTCGTTCGCGGCGGGCTGTGGATGTGGCTCTGTTTGTGGCTGGCCGGCGCTGTCGGACGCGTCAGGGTGGCTTTGGTACAACACCTTGCCATGCGGCGCTGGTTCCGGCTGTTGTGCGGGAGCGGCGGGTGGCTGCTGCGGCGCCGGAGTGGAGCTCTGAGCAAAAAACGGCGACGGGAGAAGTGCCGCGCACACAAGAAATACAGCGCCAAACAGGCGTCGATAACTCAATTTCACGATCCCAAACCTTTGCGTGGCCTTTGTATTTTGGAGTCCAGCCGTTTGGACTCCGCCGCGGACGGAACAGCACCAGAGCGCCGCTGCCGCATCGCCTCGTACATCACGACCGCGCCGGCCACCGAGACATTGAGCGAGCTGACGCTGCCCGACATCGGGATGCGCAGCAGAAAGTCGCAGGTGCGTTTCACAAGGTCATGCAGCCCTGCACCCTCGCGGCCCAGGACGAGGCAGCAGTCCTGGCGGAGGTCGAAGTCGGTGTAGTCCGGCGTCCCGCGCTCGTCGAGGCCGACGATCCAGATGTTCTGCTTCTTCATCTGCTCGAGCGCGCGAGTCATATTCGTCACGCGCGCGATCCGCACATGCTCGGAGGCACCCGCCGAACTCTTTGCGACAACGGCACTCAGCGGAGCGGATCGCCGCTCGGGCAGGATGACTCCGGTAACCCCAGCGCCATCGGCCGACCGTAACAGTGCACCGAGATTGTGCGGGTCCTCAACGCCGTCCAGCGCCAGAAAGAACCTTCGCCCCGATCCATCCGCCGGTGCCTCCAGCAAGTCCTCCAGTTCCAACAGCCGGCGCTCGCGGATGAAAGCCACCACCCCCTGATGCATGTCTGTGCGCACATGCCGGGCCAGTTGCTCGCGCGGCTCTGTGTCCACGCGGACGCCCGCCGCCCGCGCCTGCTCGAGCAGCCGGGTCAGCCGGGGATCGCGGCGGCTTTCGCGCTCACGGGCAATCGAAATGTGGTCGACCGCCCCGGGACGGGCGCGCAGCGCCTCCTCGACCGGGTGCAGACCGTAGAGAACCTCCATCTCTCCAGTGTACGGAACCGCCGCAGAACCGCGGTCCCCTCTCACTGGCTGGGGCGGAAAACCGCCAAAATGGGCAAAAAGCGCTTTCTTCGGCTTGCCGGGCAGCGTATCCTAAGAATGTCGGGTAGTCGAATTCCCAGCGTCCTGCGAGACTTTTTGCGCCGGATTGGCGTCATTGAGAACGTGAAGACCCCTGCGATCCTTACCGCCGAAGCCGCGAGGCAGATTGAGCGTGAAAACGCTGCGATAGCCCGTGGATTGAAACGGCAGGACCCCGAACTGCTCGATCGGCTCATTGAGACCTATCAGCACCGGCTGATGCGCTATCTCATGTTCCTCACGAACAAACGCGAGGTCGCCGAGGATCTCTTCCAGGAGGTATGGATTCGCGTTCTCAGGCGCGGATCGCAGTACAACGGAAAGGCGCGCTTCGACACCTGGATCTTCACCATCGCGCGCAATCTCGTCATCGACCTTTCGCGGAAGCGCACCATGGCTTCACTCGATGAGCTGCGGGAGGGCGGCGAAGATGAGCGCCCGTTTGAGATTGCACAGGACGGGCCTTCCCCACTCGATCAGTTCGAGGGCCGCGAGGATGCCGCCGAGCTCGCCCAGGTGATGCTGACGCTCGAGCCGAGCTACCGCGAGGTATTGACGCTTCGTTTCCACGAAGAGCTTTCGCTCGAAGAGATTGCCTGCATCACGCGCGCCCCGTTGTCGACAGTAAAGTCGCGCCTGTATCGCGGGCTGGCCTCGCTCAAGCCCCGGCTTCTGCAGCTTCGCGGACAACGCCAGGGCGAAGATTCTCATCAGGTTCATCGTTCGGAGGTGCGTCGGTGAACGCTCAGCCCAACGATCGGCACGATGATGTTTCGCAGGAGATTTTGCGCGCTGCCCGCCTGCAGGGTGGGGCACGTGCCCAGGTGGTCAACCGTACGCATCGCGTGGTGCGTGAACAGGCCCTCGTCATGCGCGAGCTGCAATCGCGGCAGCGCAGCCTGTGGGCTCCCGTGCTTATCTGCTCCAGCATGTTGCTCGTCATCTGCTACGCCATCTGGGGCATGATGGACGGCTACGACATGACGCCGACGGGCATCCCGGATGCGAGCGACCAGATGATGGTTCTGCTGATGTGGTCGCTGCCCGTGACGGCCTTCGTGCTTGGTCTCGTCTGGATCAAGCGCGGCCGCAACCGTGCGAATCATGAGGTGACCCGGTAATGCCGCTGCCCTGGTCCACTTCGCCTCAAACAGACATCGCTTCAGCGGGTGACGATGAGCTGCGGATGATTCCGCGCTGGTCGATAGTTCTCGCGGTTGCCCTGTTCGTCGGCATGCAGTACATCTTCCACGGCGTGCTGCCGCACCACAAGCACGAAATGCTGCCGATGCGCGTGATGATGGGCTACACGTGGGGCGCGCTCGTGGCCAGCTACGCTCTTCTGCTCGGCTACGTGAGCCGTGACGTGAAGCGCCGCGGCATGTCGCCGGGCCTGTGGATGCTGGTCTGCGTCGTGCTCCCGGGCGGCATTGGCGCGGTCGTCTACTTCATGCTGCGGCAGCCGATCCTCTCGCGCTGCCCGAACTGCTCCACTTCGCTGACGGCAAGCTACAACTTCTGCCCGCAGTGCCAGTTCCAGCTCGCTCCAGTCTGCGGACGCTGCCATCGCGGCGTAAAGATCACGGACGTCTTCTGCACCCAATGCGGACATGATCTTGCACAGGATGGCGCGCCTTCGCGGCTGCGCGCCTATAGCGATTGATTCGCACAAGTGAATAGTGAATAGTGAGTAGTGAATAAGACCAGATGTTTTTGCTTTATTCGCTTTTCGCTTCTCACTGTTCACTGCCTTCATGTCCCTTACAGCTCTGATCATCGATGACGAACCGCTCGCACGCCAGGAGCTGCAGTACCTTCTTGACCGCGCCGGCGACGTGGATGTGCTTGCCCAGGGATCGAACGGCATTGAAGCTGTTGAACTCATCCGCACGCATAAGCCGGACGTGGTCTTCCTCGACGTGCGCATGCCGGGGCTCGACGGCTTCGCTGTGCTGAAGAAATTGCTGGCCCTCGATCGCAAAGCGCGCCTGCCGCAGGTTGTCTTCGCCACCGCCTTCGACCAGTACGCCGTAAAAGCCTTCGAGGTAAACGCGGTTGACTACCTGCTGAAGCCTTTCGACAGCAAACGGGTCATCAAGACTCTTGAAAAAGTCCGCGCACGCGCAGCCGGAGGCGGACGCGACGTCACGGTCGAGCCGTATGAAGCACAACCGGCGGAGCCATCCCATTCACCTGCAAAGTCTGGACATCACGCGACATCGCCTGCGACCGTCGTCCACCAGCGCGAGGAGCAGAGCGGAGCCCGCAATCGTTTGTGGGACGCAGCCGAGGCGAAGCTGGACGCTCTGCTGCGCATGGTGGAAGAACAGGCGGCAGCCATCGGCGGGCGCGTGTCGAATGCAACCGGATCAACGGACGATGCCAGCGAATCGCGCCGCTCGGGCAAAGTCGTCGTCAAGGCGCAGAGCCGCCTGCTGCTCGTCGACCAGCGCGACGTCTGCTTCGCTTCCATCGACGAAGGGCGGATCACGGTCGTCACTAAAACCATCGAAGGCGAATCCAACGTGCGCACGCTAGAGGAGCTGTTGGATCAACTCAACCCTGACACCTTCTGGCGCGCGCACCGTTCGTACGTCGTCAATATCGAGCATATCCGCGAGGTCGTGCCGTGGTTCAAGTCCAGCTATCAGCTGCGCATGGACGACCGCAAGAACACCGAGATCCCGGTGAGCCGTTCGCAAACGCGCCGCCTGCGCGAACTCTTCAATCTCTAGCCATGACCTCGGCATCAACGCACGATCGCGAGCGACAGATCATCCACTGGCTCGTGCGCAGCGTTGTCACACTGTTCGTTATCGCGCTGCTTATTTATCCCGGTGACTGGCTCGTGTGGGAAGTGCAAAAGCTCTTCGGCGGCGGGGTCGGCTCCGTTCAAGTCAGCCACGTCACCATCGCGGAGCTTAAGGCCAACAAGGAGGAGTACTACGCCGACGCGCCTGATGTCGCGCCGTGCAGCCGCTCACTCTTTCCGCAAGGTGGCTATAGCGCGTGCTGGTGGCTCCGCCGCCATCCGGAGGTCGTCGAGCGCTACTGATGTATTCGGCTACCGATGTATGCCACTAGGGAGCGGCCGCATATCCACGCCGGTTGAAGTTGAACCGGTAGCGCGCGCCAACCATCACCGCCTTCGACCAGAGCGATCCTGAAACCGTAGCCGGCGTGTCATACCGCTGGAACTGCGCATCAACAAGCGCGGACACATGCTCCGTGAGCCTGTACTCCGCTCCACCACCCGGCGAGTACACATCAGACGTGCTGCGGAGAATCAAATACTGGCGGTCCGGTGAAGGATAGCCGCCGTTCTCGTAATCAATCTCTCCGCGTCCCAGTAGAAAATCGCCGTACACGCGCAAGCTCGGCCGCAGTTGCCGCTCCACGCGAATGCCGCCAAGCGCGTTCTTCTGCCTGTCGATCTGGCCGCCGTCTATCGCATACGTGCCGCGTCCCTCCAGGAACGGACGAAAGCCATGGAACGAGCGAATCCCAACGTCGACGCCGGCCGTGATGCCGAGATTCCGGCCGCCGGAAAGCCCTGTATAGGTTCCGTTTAATCCACCAAACGATGAAATCTCAAACAGCTTATTCGCCGTCGGCTGCGCGGTTTGTGCGTGCGCACCCCCTGCGACGAGCGCAAGTGCGGCGGCCAGGTTCAATCCAAAATTTCTAAGACGCAAACCCTCTCCTTGTTTCCCTAGAGAATAAGACGGTCAAAGCCCGCGAAGGTGGTCAATTGACATATCGTAATCAGACCCATTCCCGAATCGGGCTAAATGGGCTTTGCCTCTACGATACTGACCAGCGTGCCATCCTGCGAATCACCGCGCGGCAGTTTGGCGAGCAGCTGCGCGTTCTATCTGAGCACGCGGAGCCGAACCCCGAAGATGCGTCTCCGCCGCAGCTCCCAGAGACCGATCGACACGACCATCCAGATCGCAAGCGCCCCGATCAGGATCAGCACAGGGTTATGCTGCGGAAGTAATATCCAGAGAACGACCGCAAATCCTGCAAGACCGACGCAGCCGAGTGCGGCGCCCCCTGCGTCAATGCTGGCTGCGATTCGGCCGCGATTGCTTCCATCATGGCCGATCTTTGCCATGCGCTTCTTTTCGTGGCTCTCAATCAGAGTTGCGGTTGCTGGAAAAATCGCCGGAAACGCGAGGAAGAGGCCACCGGCACCAGGGCCAAAATGTTTCGCAACCAGGCCGGCGAGAACGGTAGCCGCTCCGCCAAATGCAAAGCGCACGAGGTATTCGTGCGGCTTCGTTTCTTTCAGCGAGGATAGCTTCGCGTCGACCAAATCACTGCCTTCCGTTCAACAAAATCCACGTCCCAAGCGTCACGGCAAACCACACCGGGATAAGCACGATGCTTATAACGTTTGCACTGGCTCTATAGCGTCTGAGAACACAGCGGACGAGCACCGCATAGACAAGAAAGCCCGCGCAACCGAGCAGCATGGTCTTGACTTCCTGTGCAGCGTAGAGTTTTCCATCCTTGTGTATCGTCAGGGCGAGCGTTGCCAATGCCACTGAGGGCGCCGCGCTGAACAGCCCAGCGAAGCTCTTGGGATAAAGCACGTCTCCAAGGATCGCGAAGACGCTGACCACCACACCGCCAACCAGGAAACGAATTATGAGATCGCTCATCGCTTGCGTCGGCCTCACTCGGGCAGGAAGTTGTTCTCGAGTCAGCATTGGGAGTCACATGGCAGAATCCATGAACTACGGAAATCATTCGGCGGTGCCGCGCACTCATCAGTAACTGGTTCGCAGGCCTCTCCGCAACTTAGATGCTTCGACATGTGTCTAATCAAGCGAGTCCCGGCCCAGGCCGAAACTCACCGGTGACAAACCCGCAAACCCTCGTATATTGGACGGGAAGCGAGGCAACCACCAAGGATCGACCATGCAGATCAAGCGCACACTTCGCACCTTTTTCGCAGCAGCCGCACTAACGGGAGCAGCTCTCATCGCGGCGCCCACACCCCAGGCACACGCGGCGGTCTTCGTCTCCGTGGCCTTCGCTCCACCGGCCATTCCCGTCTACGAGCAGCCGCTCTGCCCCGGCGACGGCTACCTCTGGACGCCCGGCTACTGGGCCTGGGGTCCCGACGGCTACTACTGGGTCGATGGCGCCTGGGTTGAACCGCCCTACGTCGACGCGCTCTGGACACCTGGCTGGTGGGGATTTGGCGGCGGCCTCTACTACTGGCATCCCGGCTACTGGGGACGCACTGTCGGCTATTACGGCGGCATTAACTACGGCTTCGGGTATTTCGGAACCGGCTTCTACGGCGGCTACTGGAACGGCGGTCACTTCTTCTACAACCGCGCCTACGGCCACTTTGGCGCCGGATTCCACGGCAATGTTTATGAGCGCCGTGAAGCCAACTTCAACGGCCGTCCCGGCGGCGCTGCCTTCGCGGCCCATCCGCCCGCTCAGTTCGCTGCTGCCACGCATGGTGCAGAGGCCTTTCACGGCTCGGCCATCAACGGAACGCCACGCGGAACGGAGGCCTTTGCCAACCGCAACACGAACGGGTTCGCCAACCGTCAGCAGGGCTTCGCCGATCGCGGCGCAGTAAACAACTACAACCACGGCGGACAGAGCTTCGAGAATCGCGGCGCTCAGCCCGACGTCAACCGTGCACCCTCCGCCCCGGCCGGCAACTTCAACCGCGGCGGCAGCGCCCCTGCTCCTCACTACAGTGCACCGTCAGGCGGTGGTTCTCGGGGCGGCAGTGGCGGCGGCTCGCATGGGGGCGGCGGAGGACACCGCTAAAACCTTCAGTCACATTTCCACCGGGCTGGGCCTCGCGTCCCAGCCCGCTTACTTTTGCACAAAACTCGCGCCCGCAAAAAAGGCCTGGCCGAAGCCAGACCTCCTGAAGTTGAAAACTGAACACTGAAGGGCTCGCTCAGTGCGCTGCGGAAGCCTTACCCTGTGCCGCAGCAAGCTTCTCCTCGGCGACTCGCGCGGCGGCATTTGCCTCGTCGTATCTGGCCTGATCATCACCAGCCTGATTCCAAAGTTCCTGCGCGCGCTGCAGCTCACGCTGCGCCTCAGCTACGTCGATCTCCTCCGGATGCAAGGCTGTCTCGGCGAGAATGGTGACACGCTCCGGGAGCACCTCGACGAAGCCCCACGCAACGAAGAACACCTGCTCGCCCGCGCTTCCATCGTGCAACCGTACTTGGCCTGCACCCAGCTCCGCGAGCAGCGGAGCGGCTCCGTATAGCGCCTCCAGGTAGCCGGACATCGACGGCAGCTCTACCGCCGACGCCGTCGCGTCCAGCAGCACGCGGTCCGGCGTCACCAGCCGTACCTTCAGCAGCCCCGAATTGTTTCCGTTCTCTGCCATCGGTTTACGCCGTCGCCTTCATCTTCTCCGCAGCCGCCATCACGTCTTCGATGCCGCCCTTTAGATAAAACGCCTGCTCCGGAATATCGTCGTGCTTGCCCTCGATGATCTCTTTGAAGCTGCGCACCGTGTCCTCGACCTTCACATACGCACCCGGAATTCCGGTGAAGATTTCCGCGACGTGGAACGGCTGCGAGAGGAAGCGCTGCACTTTACGAGCGCGGGCGACGGTGAGCTTGTCTTCTTCCGAGAGCTCGTCGATGCCGAGGATGGCGATAATGTCCTGCAGGTCCTTGTAGCGCTGCAGAATGCGCTTCACACCCTGTGCGACATCGTAGTGCTCCTGGCCGACGACCCGCGGCGTCAGGATGCGCGAGGTCGAGGCCAAAGGATCGACAGCCGGATAGATACCAAGTTCCGACAGCGGACGTGAGAGCACGGTCGTGGCATCGAGGTGGGCGAAGGTCGTCGCCGGCGCCGGATCGGTAAGGTCATCGGCGGGCACGTAAACGGCCTGCACTGACGTGACGGAACCCTTCTTGGTCGACGTGATGCGCTCCTGCAGTTCGCCCATTTCGGTGGCGAGGTTCGGCTGGTAGCCTACGGCCGACGGCATACGGCCCAGCAGCGTGGAAACCTCAGAACCGGCCTGCGTGAAGCGGAAGATGTTGTCGATGAAGAGCAGCGTATCGGCGCCTTCTTCGTCGCGGAAGTACTCAGCGACGGTGAGGCCGGTCAGCGCGACGCGCAAACGCGCCCCTGGCGGCTCGGTCATCTGCCCATAGATCAGCGCGGCCTTCGACTTCGGCAGGTCCTTGAGGTCGATAACGCCCGACTCCTGAAACTCATGCCAGAGATCATTGCCCTCGCGCGTGCGCTCACCCACCCCGGCAAACACCGAGAAACCGCCGTGCTTCATCGCGACGTTGTTGATGAGCTCCTGGATGATGACGGTTTTGCCGACGCCCGCGCCACCGAAGAGGCCGATCTTGCCGCCCTTCAAGAATGGCTGGATGAGGTCAATGACCTTCACGCCGGTCTCGAACATCTCTTCCGAGGTCGACTGCTCGTCGAACGCGGGAGCCTGCCGGTGAATCGGCATGTGGACCTCAGCGTTGACGGGGCCGAGCTCGTCGACGGGCTGACCGAGCACGTTCAGCACGCGTCCCAGCGTTGGGCGACCCACCGGAACCATGATCCCAGAGCCCGTGTCGGTGGCTTTCATGCCGCGAACCATACCTTCGGTCGCCGTCATCGCGATGCAGCGCACGCGGCCTTCGCCCAGATGCTGCTGCACCTCCAAGATGACGTCGATCGGTTGCGGGACATCGAACCCGTCACTTGTGACGCGGATTGCCTGGTAGATCGGAGGCATCTTCGCCTCGCCGAATTGCACGTCAACGGCCGGGCCGCTAACGCTGATGACTTTGCCAATGTTCTCTTCTGCCATAAATCCTCTAACCAAAACTCTCAACCAAAATCTTTACAGCGCCGCCGCACCCGAAACGATCTCGATAATCTCCTTCGTGATGGCAGCCTGACGAACGCGGTTCATCGTCAGCGACAGCTTGTCGATCAGCTCGCCGGCATTCTTCGTTGCCGCATCGGTTGCGGTCATGCGCGCGGCATGTTCGGCGGCAATCGACTCAAGCAGCGCGTGGAATATCTGGGTCGTCACGTACTTCGGCATCAGGTGACGAAAGAGACGGTCCGGTGCCTGGTCGAAGATGTAGTCGACATCAGCGGTGCCGAAGCGCTTCGCCTCCTGCTCGATCACAGACTCCTCGGGCTCGTAGATCGACACACCGGAGGTCTCAGCGGCGCGTGCTGCGGCTTCCCTCTGCTCCTCGGTCATCTCTTCCGACGCTGTGATCTCATGCGTGCCGAGCTTGCGAATCGGTAGCAGCTTCTCAACCACGACGCGCTGCGAGATTACGGACTTGAACTCGTTGTAGACAAGATAGACAGCGTCGATCTCGGCGCGCTCGTAGCGGTCGATGATGGAGTAGGCCATCTCCGAGATGTGCCCGATGTCAGCCTTGATGAGCAGGTCGGCGTGCTCCGCCGCGACCTCGATGGGTTGCGCGCGATGACGGATGTCTTCGATGTGCCTCGCGAGCTCGTTGTCGTATAGCTCTTCCTTGTGCTCGTAGACGGCCGCCGGATACTTCCGCTTGTACAGGCCAATCGCCTTCTTGCCGATCGGCTCGAGGTCGACGTTCTGACCCATCCCACGGCGCTCATCGATAAACTTCTGCGCTGCCTTGCCGATGTTCGAGTTGAAGCCGCCGGCGAAGCCCTTGTCACCAGCGATGACGACGACGAGGACGTTCTTCTCCTCGCGTTCAACCAGCAGCGGGTGCATAATGTCGCCGGTCTGTTCGTCGAAAAGATCTGTCCGGCGCACTAAAGACTCAAGGACATTCGTGAGCATCTGCGCGTACGGACGCGCCTGCAGAGCACGCTCCTGCGCGCGCCGCAGCTTGGCTGCGGAGACCATCTTCATGGCACGCGTAATCTGCCGCGTATTCTTCACGCTGCGGATACGGCGACGTAGATCGAGTACGTTGGGCATGGGTTAAGCAGCGGCTCCTGCGGTCTGCTTGGCCTGATCCTTGTCCTGGTTCTTGTCGGCAAGCTTTGCCTTGAAGTCCTGCTTGTACTCGTTGATGGCGCCGGTAAGGCGCTTGCGCAGATCGTCGTCGAACGCCTTCTTGGCCTCGATGTCGGCCAGGAGCTGGCTCTGCGCACCCTCCATATAAGGATGCAGGCCGTCTTCGAACGCTCGGATGTCCTTCACCTCGACGTCGTCGAGCAGGCCCTGCGTTCCGGCGTAGATGATGACCACCTGCTGCACCCACGTCAGCGGGTGAAACTGCGGCTGCTTAAGCAGCTCAGTAAGGCGCGATCCACGGTTCAGCTGATTCTGTGTGACCTTGTCGAGATCCGAACCGAACTGCGCGAACGCAGCGAGTTCGCGATACTGCGCGAGGTCGAGCTTCAGCGTGGAGCCGACCTGCTTGGTCGCCTTGATGGCGGCGGCGAATCCTACGCGCGAGACCGAAAGACCAACGTTCACAGCCGGGCGGACACCGGAGTTGAAGAGGTCGGTTTCGAAGAAGATCTGTCCGTCAGTGATCGAAATGACGTTCGTCGGAATATACGCCGAGACGTCGCCGGCCTGCGTCTCGATGATCGGAAGCGCAGTGAGTGACCCTCCGCCATTCTCCTTGGACATCTTCGCCGAGCGCTCCAGCAGACGCGAGTGGAGATAGAAGACGTCGCCCGGGTAGGCCTCGCGTCCCGGCGGACGGCGCAGCAACAGCGAGATTTCGCGATAGGACGCGGCATGCTTCGACAGATCGTCGTAAATGATCAGCGCATGCTTGCCGCTATCGCGGAAGTACTCGCCCATCGCGGTCGCTGCGAAGGGAGCGAGATACTGCATCGGCGCGGGCTCGGACGCCGTGGCGGCGACGACGATGGTATAGGCCATCGCGCCGTACTTCTCGAGCGTCTGAACGACCTGCGCGACCGAAGACCTCTTCTGACCGACCGCGCAGTAGATGCAGATGAGATTGTTCTTCGCCGAGTTAATGATCGTGTCGAGCGCGACGGCAGTCTTGCCGGTCTGGCGGTCGCCGATAAGCAGCTCGCGCTGGCCGCGGCCAATCGGAATCATTGTGTCGATGGCCTTGATGCCGGTGGCCATCGGCTCGGTGACGGACTGGCGCGCAATGACGCCGGGAGCGAGGCGCTCGACGGGAAGCCGGTGCGGAGTGTTAATGGGGCCCTTGTCGTCGATGGGCTGGCCGAGCGCGTTCACGACGCGGCCGATCATAGCCTCGCCGACTGGGACGTCCATGATGCGGCCAGTGCGCTTGACCTGGTCGCCTTCGCTGATCTCGGTGTAGTCGCCAAGCAGAACAACGCCAACCTGATCCTCTTCGAGGTTCATCGCGAGGCCGGAGACGCCGTGCGGGAAGTCGATCAGCTCGCCGGCCATCGCCTTGTCGAGCCCGTGCACGCGGGCGATGCCGTCGCCGAGCGTGATGACCGTGCCAACCTCGTCGACCTGGATGCGCTGCTCGTAATTGTCAATCTGGCTGCGCAGCAGCTCGGTAATCTCGTTTGCCTGAATCTGTGCCATGCTCTTCCCTTTTTCTCTTTGAACCTTTTTGACTCTAGACCTGCGCGCCGGCAGTTGTCAGGCGCCCGCTGCGGCCAACCGCTGTCGCATCTGCTCAAGCTGTCCGCGGACCGAACCGTCGTAGACCGTCGAGCCAAGCTTCACAACCGCGCCGCCAAGTAGCGAGGCGTCCTCGCGGTATGTAGCCTGGATGCGCGGCTCGCCAGCAAGCCTGGCGACCTGCAGCTCGAGCAGACGGCGGTTGTCAGCATCGAGCGGACGGGCTGTAGTGATCTCCACCTCGGCGATGCCGGAGTTTGCGTCTGCAATCTTTGCGTACGCCGCGATCATGTCGCGGAGTTCATGCAGGCGCTGGTGATGCGTAATCACGGCGATGAAGTTGCGAATGGGCCGCGAGAGGCCAAGCCGTGGCGCGAGCGCGTCGAGCACTTTCAACTTTTGCGCTTCGGGGATCGAAGGATTCTGCAGCACCTCGCGAAGCTCAGCGCTTTCCTCGAGCAGATTCGCAAAGTTCTCGAGCTGGCCCTGTGAAGCGATGAGGTCGAGCTGCTGATTGGTGACGACGGCGGCGAGAGCACGCGCGTAACGGAGGTCGACGACAGCCATCAGTTCTTTCCTCCGTTATCGCCCGTCAGGTGGCGGGCGAAACTTTCAACAAGGAGGCGGTCGGTTTCGGCAGTGACCACGAGCTTGCGTGCAGCCTGCTCGATCGCCAGGCCGGCGGCGAACTGCTGAATGTCGCGGCGTGCAGCCGATGTCGCGGCCTGAATCTCAGCTTCGGCGGCAGCGAGGATCTTCGTCTTCTCATCTTCGACACTGGCGCGGATGCGACGCGCTTCCTTTTCGGCGTCGGATTCAGCCTGATGGCGCATCGCGGCAATCTGGTCGTCGAGCTTGGAGAGGCGAGCTTCTACGGAGTTCAGGCGGGCGCTGGCCTCTTCAGTAGCAGTGCGCGCATCAACGAGCTGCTTCTGGATCCTGGTGTTGCGCGCAGCGAAGGTCTTCGGCAGCAGCTTCAGCAGCCCGTACCCGACGGCGATCGCAAGGATAAGGAAATTGACAAGCGTGAATGCCGTCGCCGCTTGTTCGGCGTCGAGGCCAATCCAGGAGCCGAGTTTCCGCACCGCGGCCGAGTGACGATATTCATCGTTCTCGTCCCGGACCTCTTCCTTTTTCTCGGGAACGGCGTTATCCGGCTCGGAGGCCTCACCGGCGTTAGCAGGAGCCTGCTGACGCGGCTGTTCATGATGCGCGTGAGCCTGTGCGTGCAGCTGCAACGCGGGAACGGGCATCAGCGCAAGCGCAAGCAGAGCGACAAACGAGCAGCGCCGAAGACGGCGGGAGATCATGCAAAAGAATGTCACTGACGGGCCTCCGCAACGGCCTCGCCGACCGGCAGAATGGCCTTGATGATCTGCTCTCCGAGCATCGCGGCAGCGCGCTCAATCTGCTCGCGAGCGATGACGGTCGAGCTCTCGATGTCAGCCTTGGCCGATTGAATCTTCTTCTGGGCCTGCTCACGCGCGTCCTTGAGAGCGGCTTCGCGCTCGGCCTGCAGACGCTGCAGTTGCTGCTCACGCAGGGCTAGAATCTGCGCGCGGGCGGCGCGGAGCTTCTCTTCGTAGGCAGAGGTCTCGGCTTCGGCAGCGGCGATGGCGCCGCGGGCCTGCTCGACAGCCCCGGAGGTACGGGCGCGCCGTTCGGCGAGGGTATGCTCCAGCGGCCGGCGGACCAAAATGCCGTAGGCGACCACGAGCAGGATGAAAAAGATCGCAGTCGGCACAGCGCCGAGCAGCAGACCACCAAGTTGGTTGAGAATTTCCATGTAATTCTACGGGTAGGACGGGCGGCGGGGCTTTTCGCTGCCCGCTGAGTGCGCACACTTCAGGCGGCGCAGATTCCATACCTACGTTCCTTCTAGTTGTAGCAAACGCGCGCTTTGAACGTCAAAACTGCGAGACCGGTAATCGGTGGATAATGGCGATAATCAACCGCCAGGATGTCCGCCAGCGACGTTCAATTTGTGCTCCCTTCGCGAGATTTTTTGGTGCATCTTGCGTCGGGAGGCGTACACTAAGGCTACCACCCGAGACCCGTTCCGGGTCGTGCAGGCCGCGTGAAAGGGGATTTACCTCCGCTCCCCACTCAGGCGGCCTGTATTGTTGTTATCGCCATTTGCCTGATAGCGCCGATAACGGCCGAGAAGCGATGTCGGTCCCACAGCGGTCAGCGCAATGTTGTTGCCTTCATAACTCTGGTTGAGCAGCGTCGCACCGCGCTCGAGTGCTGCCAAAACGCGCCCTTCCGACTGCGGAATCCGGAACTTCGCCTCGACGAGCGGGTCGGCCGTGAGTGCGGCGTCGATCGCCTGAAGAAGATTGTCGAGACCTTGGCCCATGAGCGCAGAGACTGCGATCGCGCCTGCAGGCATTGGCGTGGCGCCTTCGGCTAGCAGATCAATCTTGTTGAAGACCTGGAGGGTGGGCTTGTCCTGCACGCCAAGTTCAGTGAGCACAGCCTCGACCTCGACCCGTTGCTCTTCAAGCAGCGGGCTGGCGGAGTCGCGAACGTGCAGGAGCAACTCGGCGCGCTCCACCTCTTCCAGAGTCGCCCGAAAGCTGGTCACGAGACTGTGCGGGAGCTTGCGGATGAATCCGACAGTGTCCGACAGCAGGACCTTGCGGCGCGAGGGCAACGTGAGCTGTCGAAGCTTGGGATCGAGCGTGGCGAACATGCGCTCGGAGGCGAGGACTTCAGCTCCGGTGAGAGTGTTGAAGAGCGTCGATTTGCCGGCGTTGGTGTAGCCGACGAGCGCCACGGTGGGAACGGGAACGGCTTCGCGGCGCCCCCGCTGTTGGCGGCGGATGCGGCGCACAGCCTCAAGCTGCTGCTTGATGCGGTCGATGCGGGCGTTGATGCGGCGACGATCGGTTTCGAGCTGCGTCTCACCTGGGCCGCGGGTGCCGATGCCGCCCCCGAGCTGCGACATGGTTTTGCCGCGGCCGGCGAGGCGAGGGAGCTGGTACTCAAGCTGAGCGAGCTCGACCTGGAGCTGGCCCTCGCGGGTACGGGCGTGCCGGGCGAAGATGTCGAGAATGAGCTGCGTTCGATCGATCACGCGGCAGGGCAACCGCGCCTCAAGATTCCGGAGCTGGGATGGCGATAGGTCATGGTCGAAGAGGACGAGATCGGCCTCCGTGGAGCGAGCCGTGGCATCGATCTCGTCGAGCTTGCCTCCGCCGACGAGAGTTGCCGGGTCGGGGCGTGGGCGGTGCTGCACGAGCACCGCGGCGATCTCGGCTTCAGCGGAGCGGGCGAGTTCCTGGAATTCGGCCAGCGACAGGTCGAACTCGAGGTCGCGAGTAAGCGTCGGTTCGGCGGCTTCGGGTGCAGCTTCGCCGCGGGTCGCACGGTCAAGCGCGGCAGACGCACGGGCCTGCCGGGCCGCCGGCGAAAGACCGGGGCGTCCGCTGGTGAAGTCGACGGCGACGAGCACCGCGCGCTCCCGCGCGGCACCGCCGCGTGCCCGCCCAGCGATGGCATGAGGAGCTGCTGACATACGACTCTCTAGTTTCTTCCGGCTGATACCCGGCCCGGCGTTCGCGTTCAGCGAGCGACGGCAGTTGGCGTGGCCGGAGTGCCCTCAGCGGTCGCGGAGGCCGGCCCAGGTCGATGTTCTGCGCCGGGCGCGCCCGCCGGTCTCGGCTCGGTGTGCAGCGCCGGTCGGCCGCTGACCACGGTGGAGATCGCGTGCTTGAAAATAAGCTGCTCCTGCGCGTTGTTCTCCAGCAGTACCGAGTACTTGTCGAAGGAACGGATCCGCCCTGTCAGCTTGACGCCGCTGACCAGATAAATGGTGATGGGGCTCTTGTCCTTCCGAACAGTGTTGAGAAAGGTGTCCTGAATATTCTGCGCCGGCTTCGAGTCCATAATGGCCGATCTCCTGGGTGATACGTCTGTCAAACAATTTGCTGCCGATGGGCCTCTGCTGCCAAACCCCGCACTGCCCAAAGTGCAACCACTACCCTACAGTCTTCGGCGACCTCCCGCAACAAGCCGTCCCGCTGCCCTGCGCCGGGAGAACCACAGGCGGCAGCGTAGGATTAAAGCAATGTCAGAGACGACCTCGAAAGGCACCCGCCAAACCGTTCAGATGCTTGATTTCCGGCGCGAGTTCTCCGCGATCCGGAATGAAGTGCTTTCGGCCATCGAAGACGTCTGCGATTCGCAGCGATTCATCCTAGGCCCCCAGGTCGAGCGGTTCGAACGGGCGGCCGCGGAGGCGTGCGGTGTGGGGTATGCGGCAGGGTGCGCCAGCGGCACCGATGCCCTCTGGCTGGCGTTGGCGGCCCTGAAACTGGGCCCCGGTGATGCCGTAGTTACGACCCCCTTCAGCTTCTTCGCGACGGTCAGCTCGATCCTCCGGGCCGGGGCGGTCCCGGTGCTGGCAGATATCGACCCCGCGACGTTCAACCTGTCCCCTGCGGCCGTCGAGGAGGGGCTGAAGAGGGCCGCTCCGGTGGGAGCAACACGGATCTCGGCCATCATGCCCGTACATTTATACGGCCAGTGTGCCGAGATGGACGGCCTAGCGGAGCTGGCGAAGAGGTACGACCTGAGGATCGCGGAAGACGCCGCGCAGGCATTTGGGGCATCGTGGAACGGGGTCCGCGCGGGCGGACTGGGGGATGCGGCCGCGTTCAGCTTCTACCCGACCAAGAACCTGAGTGCGATGGGCGACGCCGGCATGGTCACGACGCGGTCCGCCGACACGGACGAGCGCGTGCGCATGCTGCGGACACATGGCATGCGGAGGCGGTACTTCCATGACGAGATTGGCTGGAACGCGCGCATGGATACCATCCAGGCGGCGGTTCTGGAAGTGAAGTTGACGCGGCTGGACGCCGGAAACGCTCGGCGGCGGGAGTTGGCTTCGCTATACGACGCAGAATTCCGCGACGCGGGGCTGGTGGGTTCGAGCGTTGCCGACGGTGTCGTGCTGCCGTGGACCGATCCACGGGCCGAGCACGTGTTCCACCAGTACGTGATTCGCGCGCCGCGACGGGACGCGCTGCGAGCCTTTCTCACCAGCGAGGGCATCGGGTCGGAAATCTACTATCCGCTACCGCTGCACCTGCAGGAGAGTTTGGCATTTCTCGGCTACCGCAAAGGCGACTTCCCCGAGAGCGAGCGCGCGGCAGACGAGGTGCTCGCGCTGCCGATCTATCCGGAGCTGCGCGAGGATGAAGTTGAGACCGTAGTGGATGCGATTCGGCGGTTCTACGCTTAGCGCTTCCGTCCCTTCTTCTCCTTCTTGGGTTCCGGTGCCGGATGCGCTTCCGCAGGAGGCGGCGTGTTCGGCGGCAGGATGCGCCGGCAGATATTGCCCTCGAGCCGATAGGTCTTGGTGATTACCTTCGCAGGCTTGATCTCGCCAGTCTTCGGATCTGGCACGGGCTGCGGCGCATCGGCCGAAAGCACGTTATAGCTGAACGTCGGCAGTTGCTGCATAGCGTCCGGGGCTTTGCCGTAGGGATCCTTCGACTTGAAGAGCTTCACTGGCAGATAGCCCTCGATGTTGTGCTCGCGGAAGCTGGTCTCGTAGCGGTGCTTCTTGATGTTCCATATGAAGACGCGGACCTGGTCGAAGTCGTACGGCAGCCCGGCCTGCCACGAGTTGAGCACCGCAACGTACTCAGGAACGCTGGTGACAGTCTGGCCGTTGTCGAGCATGCCCGACTCGGGGTCGTTGACCGTGGTCAGGAGATAGGAGCCGACCACACGCTGACCTTCGGCATACCGCGCGAGCGTGTCCGGCACGCTCACGTCGATCAGGTGCGAGTAGACCCAGCCGGTCTGGCCGTTGGCTCCGCGGACGAGCCACCAGTCTTCCATGGCAGGAGGAGGTGGCGTGGTTGGCGCGGGCTTCCCTTTCGTCGTAGTCGCCGGTTTCTGCGCGTCCGCGACGAGGCCGCCGGGAGGCAGCGGCTTGGCTACGGTGGCGCGCTCGAGCAGGCTTACAGGATCGTTCTCGGAGAGACGGAAGAAACGGTCAGTCTCGCGTCCCGGGCTGATGTGCAGGTAAACGTCGTCGCGTGCGGTGGCGGAGGCAATTACGGGATCTTTCTGATGCTGCCGCCGTAGAGCATCGAACTGATCCGCAAGAGCCTGGTCCGCCGTCAGGCGGGTCTCGAGCCATCCAACGTTGCCCTCCGGCGTCTTCACCTTGACGAACCGCCGATCGCGTTCGAGCACCTCGAGCTTCTCGCCGTTCGTAACCTCGCCGGTGCGGTTGGAGACGGCAGCAACGCGGTCACGCAGAATGCTGTTTTTGGCGATGACGTAAACATACTGAGTCTCACTGTGCGCACGAAAGCGGCTGCAGCCCGACGGGACGATGAGCCCGCAGATCGCGGCGATGGCCAGCAGCCAGCGTGCCTGCCGAAATTGCCTGCGGCGGACGGAGGTCGAGTGCGAATCAGGAGACATGTATGTGCAAATTCCTCGGCGGTTGAAGTCGGGTGGGCTGGCGGATATGAAAGATGCTAGTGAGTCATGGCAAGTATGGCGGGATAGGCAGTAGACGTTCCGGTGCCCGCGCTGGTAACAAGCGTCAGGCCCCCGGTGCTCCCAATCGTAAAGAGTTGAACCCCGGAACTGCCGTTATAGCCGGCAGCCACCATGTAGGTGCCGGATTTGTCGACGCCGAGGGCAGAGACGTTTGTGGGCCCGGTGAACGGCGAGCCAGACACCTGCGTGAGCGCGGCGGAGCTGTTAATCGAGTAGCTCGAGATGGTCCCCGCGCCTTCGTTCGCGGTGTAGACGTATCCCTGATTCGCGCTGAGCACGATGGAGCGCGGAATAACGCCGGTAGCATAGCTTGCCGTCGACTTGAGGCTCGCATCTCCGGCCGAATCCGTAATCTGATAAACGGCGAGCGCGCTCGTCCGGGCGATATAGACGTAGTTGTTACTGTCGAGCGTAACGGAGTAATCCCCGCTTGGCGATGCCTGCGTCGACCCTGAAGGAATGACCAGTGGACTGGTAGTCGTGATGCCGGAGCTGCTCGAATACGGGTAGATGGCCGTCCCGGCACTGCCAAGCGAAGCAAGTACAAACTCTCCGCTCGGAGCGACCTTGACCGTGCACGTCTGGCTGATCACCGCGCCGCCCAGAGTGCAGTCGGTACCCGGCAGACCGAAGGTTCCCGCCCGCGCAAGGTTTCCGCTGCTGTCGATTGTGTACTCGGTCAGAAGGGTTCCTGTCGTGTCGACGGAGAACAGAAACTTGCCGTCAGGCGAGATGTCCATAGACGAGATAGCGCCACTGATCTGCACCTGTCCGCCGTTGGGACCGGACAGCTGGCCGGTGCTTGAATTGATCGAATAGACGTAAATGCCGGGATTCGCTGCACCCGGCAAGCTGGCCACATAAAGGATGGCGTCATTCGGTGAAACGGTCATCGCCACCGGGATGTAGGTCAGATTGAACGGCGAGCCCGTGATCGCCGCGAGCGAGCCGTTGCCGATGTTATAGCCGGACACATACGTCGAGCCCGCCGTCGCGTTTGAAACATAGACGTAGTCGGTGCTGGTCGACCCGCCGCCGCTCCCGCTCGAAGGACAGCTCGCCTTCTGGCAGACGAAGAAGTTGTGGCAGCCGGCCAACAGAACCGTCGCCGCAAGCGCGAGAGCCGCGCCGCCACGAGCCACAATCCGCCCGGCGGCTTTCCGCGATGGATACACCGTTGTCTCCTCAACACCATTGTCGCAGGTCGGCCCGCAGCTCCCCATCCTTCTTGCTGTCATGCCAGTGGGACGTATCAGGCCCGGAACTGTCTGCGGATCGAACCCGCAAATTTTTCTGCCCCCTTCAGTTATGGGCGAGGCTTTGGCTATCCGCATCGCTGCCCGGTATCATCGTTATCGACATGCCTAGCTTTTCCGACAGCATCTTTTTGTTCGTGCTGGCACTCCTGCTCTTCGGGCCCAAGAAGCTGCCTGCACTGGCGCGCGAGCTGGGCAAATGGGTGGGCGAGTTCCGCCGCGCTTCCAACGAGTTCAAGATGCAGATGGAAGAGGAGCTCCGCCAGTCCGAGCAGGAAGAACGGCAGAAGCAGATTGCCGCCATGGAAGCCGCCGCTCCTGTGGCACTACCGGTTGAGGAGTCGTCGCACCCCCACCTGCCGGAGCCGGTAGCAGAGAGCATTGAACCAGCCGTGACCGCCCCGGAGCCAGTGACTGAGCCACCGACCGAGCCCTTGCCGATTGCCACCTCAGGCGAGTTGAAGATGATGCCGCCATCGACCGGCCTGCCGGCGGCGCGAGGAACCAATGGGTCCGAAGATCCTTTCGGAGGCGGCTTACTGGAAGCCATCCCTTCCTCGGCCGAACAAGAGCACGCGGCCGTAGCCGTGTCAGAAGGCGAGTCCAGTGGCCGCTGACCTTCTCGATCGCGCGCGCAATGCCGCGCAGGAACGCGCTGAACTGCCCGGGATGAGCCTCATGGAGCACCTGGAGGAGCTGCGCACGCGCCTCCTCCGCTCCCTGATGTACCTCGGGCTTGGCATGGTGGTTGCCTGGATCTTCCACGTGCGTCTCGTCAACTTCATCCAGAGGCCGTTGCTCGACATTCACCTCTCGATGACGATGACCCACCCGACGGATGCGATCAATCTGTTCATCAAGACGGCGCTTGTCTTTGGCGCAATCTTCGCCAGCCCGTTCATCCTTTATCAGGTGTGGCTGTTCATTTCTCCGGGAATGTACGCGCACGAGAAGAAGTACGTCTTTCCGTTTCTCTTCATCACCGTCGTTCTGTTCCTTGCAGGAGCGTGGTTCGGCTACCGTTACGTGCTGCCCGGCGCGATGGTGATTCTGATCCAGGACTTCGGAAAGAACTTCACCCACATGATCACGATCGAGGACTACACGGGATTCTTCCTCGCCGTCATCCTCGGACTGGGCATCTGCTTTGAAATGCCCGTGCTGATCTTTTTCCTCTCGCTATTCGGCCTGGTGGATGCAAAGTTTCTGCTGAAGCATTTCCGTTACGCGATCCTCGCGATCTTCCTGGTTGCAGCAATCATCTGCCCATCGCCCGAGCCTACCGCCATGTGCCTCTTCGCTGCGCCAATGCTGGCGTTGTACTTCATAGGAGTGGCCGTGGCGTACTTCGTTCACCCAAGCCGGCGAAAGAAGCAGGCAGAACTAAAAGGAGCAGCCTGATGAAGCGCCGTTTGCTCACCCGTGCAGCGATGCACTCAATGCTGCTGTTCGCCTTGGCGTGGACCCAGACACTCTTCGCTTCGCCGAAAACGCACGCTGCCACGCCAGCCGCGTCCCATGCTATTTCCGGAGCTGAAGTCCTGCGGTTGACGCAGCAATACGTCGATGTCGCGCCGAAACGCTACGTCGGCTCACCCGGCCACGCGGCAGCGGAGAACTTCATCCGCCAGCACTTTCAGCCCGAGGCGGCCAAGGGCGACTTCGTCACCGACGAATTCTACGCACGCACGCCGATCGGCACAGTGCCGATGCGGAACTTCATTGTGAAGTACCCGGGCAAGAAGGACGGCATCATCGTCCTCGCCTCGCATTACGAGACGAACTACTGGCTCAAGGACGTGAACTTCATCGGGGCGGATGACGGCGCCTGCACGACCGCGCTGCTGATCGCAATCGGTCAATACCTGCGCGAGCATCCGCCGCAAGGCTACTCCGTGTGGCTGCTGCTCGACGACGGCGAAGAGTCGATCAATCAGCAGTGGACCGACGCCGACTCGCTCTATGGCGTACGGCACATCGCCGCCAAATGGAGCGCCGACGGCACTCTCGGCAAAATCAAAGCCTTCATCGTCGCGGACATGATTGGTGCGAAGAACATGAACATCGATCGGGAGGCAAACTCCACGCCATGGCTGCTCGATCTGCTCGCTAAGGCCGGCAAGGACACAGGCCATTCGAACATGATGTTCCGGAACTCCGGCCCGATCGACGACGATCACATTCCGTTCAAGCAGCGCGGAGTTCCGGTGCTGGATGTCATCGCGTATGAGTATGGGCCTTTCGATCAACAGCGAGGCGACTACGCGTACCATCACACTGCACAGGACACAATGGACAAGCTGAGCGCACAGAGCCTGCAGGTCTCGGCCGATCTCTTCCTGGATCTGATTCGGCTGATCAACGAGCACTAAGCTGGAGCAGCGCTTCAAGCGCCGGAAGGAGTTCCGCGGGTGGTGACGCCAATCTCCTACTGGATTGCATTCCACGCCGCGCTGATTCTCCTGCTCGCAGCCGAGTACTTGATGGCGCACCGTGTGCGCGAGACGCGCCGCAAAGCACTCTACGCAACCTTCATCTGGGTTGCCGCCGCGCTGGCTCTCGCCGGCTTACTGCTCCCACATTTCGGCTCCCGTGGAACCGTGCAGTATCTCGCGGCCTACGCGATCGAAGAGTCTCTCTCGGTCGATAACCTGTTCGTCTTCCTTCTTCTGTTTCGCATCTTCCGGATTCCAGAGCAGCGCCAGCCAAGGGTGCTCTTCTGGGGAGTCGCGGGCGCCATTGTCATGCGCGGCGCGTTCATCGCAGCCGGCGTCGGCCTGCTGAATCGCTTCCATTGGATCAGCTATGTCTTCGGCGCGCTGCTGCTCATCAGCTCCGTTCGTCTCGTACTGCCCAGCCATGAAAAGGAAAAGACTCCCGCGTGGATCACGTGGATCCGCCGCATTCACCCAGTCAGCGAACGGCAGGACACGTTCTTCGCGTACGAAAACGGCCGGCGAATGATCACCGTTCTGATGCTCGCCCTGCTCGCGATTGAACTCAGCGACATTGTCTTTGCAACCGATTCCATTCCCGCGGTGCTGAGTATTACGCGCGAGCCGTTCCTCGCGTACACGTCGAACATCATGGCCGTCATGGGGCTCAGATCGCTGTACGTACTCCTGGCTGCGATGCTCGCGCGGCTCCGCTTCCTGCACTTCGGACTCGCGGCGGTCCTCGCCTTCGCGGCTATCAAGATGCTTATCTCTCCGCGCATCGAAATTGGCCCGATGCTCTCGCTGGTGGTCATCGCTGTCCTGCTCGCGATTACGATCGCGGCATCGCTGGTGTTCGCTAAACCGCAGCCCCAGCTTGAGGCCCCTGAATCAGAGGCCTAGGGAAACCTTGCAGCCGCGACGCGCTATCCTGATGAGGTGTCCTCCGACTCCAGAATCGTTACAGTACGCACGCCGAATCTTTCGTACGACGTCGAGATCGGCACGAATCTGCTCGCCTCTATCGGTGCGCGTGTAGACGCGCTTCTGCAGGGCGGCCTCCGCGCCGGCAAGCAGCGGGTGTTCGTAGTCAGCTCGCCAGAGATTCTGAAGCTGTGGGGCGATGAACTGCTCGGCGGATTCCCCGCAACACCGTCAACACTCACCGTTCCTAGCGGCGAGTCACACAAGCGACTGGCCACAGTCGAGCGCCTGCTCGAAGAACTCGCCGAGGCCGGCGCTGATCGCGATTCCGTGCTGATCGCGTTTGGCGGCGGTGTGATCGGCGACATGACCGGCTTCCTCGCTGCAATCTATATGCGCGGCATCCGCTACGTGCAGGTGCCGTCAACGCTTCTCGCGCAGGTCGACAGTTCAATCGGCGGCAAGACAGGCGTGAATCTCGCCGCTGGAAAAAACCTGGCCGGATCCTTTCATCATCCGCTCGCCGTCTACGCAGATGTTTCCACGCTGAGCACCCTGCCAGCCGACCAGCTCCGCGCGGGTCTGCAGGAGTCCATCAAAGCCGGCATCATTCGCGATCCCGATCTGTTCGCGCTGCTCGAACGCAAACACGACACAGTGCTTTCCGGAGACGCCGGAGTCCTCACAGACGTCGTCGCGGCCAGCGTGCGCGTAAAGGCGGATGTCGTAAACGCCGACGAGCGCGAATCGGGCCTGCGCATGATCCTCAATCTCGGGCACACGCTCGGGCACGCAATCGAAGCGGCCACGGGTTACAAGCAACTGCTGCATGGTGAAGCCGTGGCGTGGGGCATGCTCGCTGCGATTCGCATTGCAGCATCGCGTGGAACAATCACGACACCCGAAGCCGACCGCATGCAAGCCCTCATCCGCGCATACGGTCCGCTCAAGCCATTCCGCGCCGAGCCAGATCATCTCGTCGCGCTCACCGCCAAGGACAAGAAGAACCGCAGCGGCGCACGTTCTTTCATTCTGCCGACGAGTATCGGTAGCGTCACGATAGTGCGCGACGTGACCGAACACGAGCTGCTTGCTGCCGCACGAGAAATCGTCGAAGAGGCCCGCACCGAGCAGCCGCACCTCGACGGAGCCCTGCGGTGAACACGACGATTCACGGCAACGAAACCACGGAAGGCGCACGGCCCGCAGCAGAGAGCTCTGAGCCGGAAGCCGCAGCGCACGTACGCGAGCTCTTCGGCTCCATTGCGCCAACCTACGATCGACTCAACCATCTGCTTTCCTTCGGTTTGGATCGCCGCTGGTGGCGCCGCACCGCGAGCACATTCAGCGATATCCTCGCCCGGCCCGATGCATGCGTGCTCGACATCTGCTGCGGCACCGGCGACTTAACCGGCGCGCTGCTCGCCCGGCGCCCCACAAATATAGAAGCAGAACCTGTCATCGGCCTCGATTTCTCTCCAGAGATGTTGCGTCAAGCCGAGAGCAAATATGCGCGCCAGAATGCCCGCTGGACAGAGGGCGACGCCATGGCGCTTCCCTTCCCGGACAACTCCTTCGACCTCGTAACCTCCGCGTTCGGCTTCCGCAACCTGACGAACTACGCCGCCGCCCTCGCGGAGATTCATCGCGTGCTGCGACCCGGCGGCAGCATCGGCATCCTCGAGTGCAACCAGCCGGGCGGCCTGAGCGGCGCGTTTTACAACCTCTACTTCCATCGCATTCTGCCCGTAGTCGGCGGCTGGATCTCCGGCGAGCGCGCCGCCTACGAATACCTTCCCGCCTCCGTTCGGCGCTTTCCTCGCCCACCGCGAATGCTCCAACTGATGCAGGATGCCGGATTTAGGCACTGCACTTGGGAAGGCTATCTTCTGCGCGCTGCCGGTTTGTACCGAGGCATCAAAGCCTAAGCGAGCGCATGTATCCTCACGGCATGGCCGGAAGCACGCAGAACGTCGCCAGCACCGATCACCACGCGCGCGCTTATGCAAAGCGCACGGCTGCGCTGACGTCATTCCTTGCCGCCTCCGGAATCACTCTCCTGAAGCTCCTCACAGGGCTGCTGACCGGTTCATTGGGGATGCTGAGCGAGGCTGCGCACTCTGGCATCGATCTGATCGCGTCACTGCTGACTTTTTCTTCTGTGCGCGTATCGGATCGGCCCGCAGACGCCGAACATGCCTTCGGTCACGGCAGAGTTGAGGCCCTCTCGGCAGTAGTGGAAATCGCATTGATGGTTGCCTCCTGCATATGGATTGCGACAGAGGCCATCCTGCGCATTCTGCATCCCGAGCGGCTAGCGTTGCGCTTTTCGATCTGGCCGATCGTTGTTCTTCTCCTCTCCATCGTCGTAGACTCCGCCCGTTCCGCAGCGTTGCATCGTGTCGCAAAGGAACACCGCAGTATCGCGCTGGAGGCAGACGCAGTACACTTCGGCACCGATATTTGGTCTTCGGCTGCAGTCATCGCTGGCCTTCTGTTCTCGTTTGCGGGCCAACGATGGAATCGGCCTGTACTGCTTTACGCCGATCCGATCGCCGCGCTCGTCGTCGCCGGAATTATCCTGCACGTCACCTGGAATCTCGCGCACAAGACACTCGACTCCTTGCTCGACGCCACACCCCCCGAGGTCCGCGACAAAATTCAAGGACAAATTCTCCGGGACCTGAAAACGATCCCTGACATCGTTTCCGTGCAGCGGCTGCGTGTCCGGCGCTCGGGCTCGGATTACTTCGTGGATCTCACCCTTGGCCTTCCGCGCGCCCTCAGCTTTCAGCGT
Organism: Acidobacteriaceae bacterium; assembly: GCA_035944135.1. NCBI lineage: Bacteria > Pseudomonadati > Acidobacteriota > Terriglobia > Terriglobales > Acidobacteriaceae > Acidobacteriaceae bacterium. The sequence continues at coordinate 46,807 of DASZBM010000003.1, read as the reverse complement.
TCTGAGCAGGTTACGATGGCGGCAACAGAAACCGTCCAGAAGCGGCTCACCGGCGCAGATGTCGTTGTAAAAACCGTGCCCACCGCAACGATCGACGAGAGTCCCTTCGATCGCGTCCGTGCCGTGGCCGCGCGTCTCAACCTGAACGTTCATGACGTGAGTTTGCAGCAATACGATGGCACGCTGCATCTCGAACAGCACCTCGAAGTACCCGAGTCGATGCCGCTGCGCAATGCCCACGAGATCGCCACGCAGCTCGAGGCTGACATTCGTCGCGAGGTCCCCGGCATCGCGACGTTGCTCACTCACATCGAAGGTGAGCCCGCAACAATTGCGCATGCTGTGCCGCTCGAGACGGCCGCCAATCTCGAGAAGCAGCTTCGCAAGACCGCTGCAAACTTCCCTGAGATCCTCGATGTGCACGAGATCACCGTTACACGCGGTCACGGCGGCGCCGCCAATGCGATCCAGGTCAACTGCCACTGCACTCTGCCGGACGATCTGCCGATGAGCCGCGTGCATGCGATCATCACCGATTTTGAAAACGAGTTCCGGGTCCAGCATCCGCAGGTCACGCGCGTGCTTATCCACCCGGAACCCGCCTCCGACAATCGCAGATAACACGGCGCCGCGTCGAAGCCTGTATGCTGGACACGAATGCGACGATTCTTCCGAATCTTCCTCGGCGCGCTGGTGGTGCTCATAGTCTTCGTGCTATTCGCGGGGCTGGCGTTGCGGCTCGCGCTGCACGGCCGCGAGGTGGCCATTCCTGATCTTTCCGGCCTCACCGTCGCGCAGGCCAGCGAGGCCGCGCTGCACAGCGGCCTTGATCTGAACATTGAGAACAAGTTCTACTCACGCACTGTCCCTGCGGGACGCATCCTCTCCCAGTCACCCGCCGCTGGCTCCCGAGTCCGCCGCGGCTGGCAGTTGCGCGTCACCGAGAGCCTTGGTCCGCAGCAGGTGACGATCCCCGATGTTGTCGGCGAGCCCGTCCGCGAGGCATCACTGGACCTGCGCAAGTCGTCGCTCGACCTTGGCACACTGGCCCATATGGATGCGCCCGGCGACACGGACATGGTTCTCGCGCAGACGCCGCCTCCCGACGCCGGCGTGGATCAGCCGCGCGTGAATCTATTGCTTAGCCAGCAGGGCGCCGGTGCCTCCGATGCATTCGTCATGCCGTCCTTCGTCGGGATGAGCTGGACCGCAGCAAACCGTGCCGCGATTGCGCTTGGCTTGCGTGTCGCCGCGCTTGGCGAAATGGCGCCCCTCGCGCAACCCGCATCCGCGCCTGCAACGGCCTCAACGCCCGCCGCTGCGCCCCAGCAGCCGCAATCGCCCAACGCGGGCATCAACGGCAGTGGAACGCCACCACAGATACCCGCGCCCGCTCCAGTCCAGATGGTCCCGGTTGGTCCTGTCACGGCTCAATCGCCGGAGCCCGGACATCGCGCCAGCAAAGGTTCAACAGTGAAGCTGACCTTCGGGCATTCATCGACCGACAGCTCGGCTCCTTCACCGCAGCCGCCTTCGCCTGCAGCCACTCCGCAGTAGCTTCTTACTCTTCGCGCGCAAACGCGGCGGCAAAAAATCCATCACCCTGAAAATTGGCTCCGGGCAGCGTGCGCATTGTGTCTCCGCGTGCGAGCTGCGTCAGCTGTCCTGCGTCCTCGCGAACTACACCGTTAGATCGCAGCTTCTCCAGCAACTCCGCAATTGAAAACATACGTACCTTTTGCCGAGCGTTTCCCTCCGCGAGAACTGCTCTCACAACGGCTTCGTTCTCCTCCGGCTCAAGCGAGCAGGTCGAGTACAGCAGACGTCCGCCCGGCCTTAGCCGCCTTAGAGCGCCGCTGAGAATCTTCTGCTGCCGCGCTGCCTGGCGTTCGAATTCAGCAGCCTGCAGCCGATGTCGAATCTCGGGGTTCCGTGCAAGCGTTCCGGTCCCGCTGCAGGGCACGTCGCACAAAATCAAATCGAAGTTTCCCTCCGCCGCAGGAAGTTCAGCAGCATCGGCTTCCAGCGTGCGAATCTTCCGCCCCGGCATCTCCTTCTCGAGCCGCCGTTCCATCGATTGCAATCGCCGCGCGCTGATATCCGTCGCCAGTACCTCCGCAGCCTGATGAAGGCGCGCAAGCACCGCAGTCTTCCCTCCTGGAGCGGCGCACGCATCCCATATCCGCTCCGGTGATGGATGACTCGCCGCCACAAGCTCAGCGACCAGCCGCGACCCATCATCCATCAGATTCGTATCCACATCTTCCGCCGCCTCGTCCGGCAGGAACAGATTGCCGCGGGCGGGCTCGCGCTGGTCGTAGTCGCAGATGGCCGTCGCCGCCTCTCGACCATAGAACGCGTCCCATCGCCTCACCATCCACGCCGGATGTCCAAGACGCGTCGCAAGCGCATCGACCGATTCGACAATCGGCTTGCCCGGCGCCTTTGCCACAGAGAGCTTCCGCAAAACCGCGTTCACCAGCCCTGCCGCGTTTGGATGTCCGGCCGCGCGCGCAAGCTCTACGCTCTCGCTCAGCGCAGCATGCGCAGGCACACGATCCATATGCCTCAGTTGAAACGCGCCCATCCGCAACGCAATTCGCAGCTCATCAGGCAGCGGCTGATCGGGACGCATCAGCACTTTCGCTAGCTCTGCATCCAGCGCAATCTGCCAGCGCAGCACTCCCATCACCAGCGCCGTCGCAAGATTGCGATCAGCCTGCGATAGCTCGCGCAGCTCCACACCATGCAGCAAATCATCGCTGTGGGCGTAGGTCGTGCCCACCTGCATCAGCACCCGAAACGCCGCCCACCGCGCCGGACTCACGCTGTTTGTCTGTGCCGGCGCCGCGTTCCTGCTGCCGCCCTGCCTCGGCTTAGGCAAGACGCTCTCCCTGCCGAAGCTGAAAGTCTTTCGCAAACTGTGCTCCAGGCATTCGCGCCTTGCCTTCCATCTGCACTTCATCGAGCACAAGCTGCGCTCGATCCGCGGCGCCCACGATTAGAGCACCATCGACGAACGCAAGCTCGCCCGGCGCAAGCTCGGCATCGCTCATCGTCAGCGGATGCATCCGATGCACCAGGAACCTCTTGCCGCGAAACTCCGCATGCGCACCTGGCCACGGAGAGAACCCGCGCCACCGGTTGTAAGCCTCGCGCGCTGTCCTGCGCTCGAGCTCCATGCGACCATCTTCGCGCGTCAGAATCGGCGCCAGCGTCGCCTGCGAATCATCCTGTTTGCGCGGCCTCAACGTCCCGCGCTCGAGCCCGTCGAGCGTCTCAATCATTAGCTCGGCACCAATCGCAGCAAGCTGCGGATACAACTCAGCCGCGGTCGCATCCGGCCCAACCGGCACCCGCCGCTCCAACAGAACATCGCCTGTATCCAGTCCTGCATCGAGCTGCATCGTAGTCACGCCCGTCTCGGTCTCGCCATTTGCCACCGCCCACTGAATCGGCGCCGCTCCGCGATACTTCGGCAGCAACGACCCATGCAGATTGATATTGCCGAAGCGTGGCAACTTCAGCATCCACTCCGGAACAATCCGCCCGTACGCAACAACGATGATCGCATCCGGCCGAATCGCTTCCAGCTCCCCGCGCAGCTCTTCATTGTTTTTGATCTTCTCCGGCTGCAGCACGCGAAGACCCCGTCCGAGCGCCGCGCGCTTCACCGCCGACTGCTGCAGTTCCATCCTGCGTCCCGCCGGCCGATCTGGCTGCGTCAGCACAAGCGAAACATCGTGCCCATGCTCAAGCAGCGCCTCAAGCGACGGCACAGCAAACTCTGGTGTTCCGCAAAAAACCAGCCGCATCGGCCGTCACCACTGCCCGTTCTTCTGCAGCTTGCGGATCCGTCGCTTTACCAGGTCGCGCTTCAGCGTGCTCAGCCGGTCGATGAACAGCACGCCATCCAGGTGGTCGATCTCGTGCTGCATCGCTCTCGCAAGAAGCTCCTCGCCTTCAACCTCAAAGAACTCGCCGTTCACATCCTGCGCCCGCACCTTCACACGCGCCGCGCGCTGCACCTTCTCGCGGATCTCCGGCAGACTCAGGCAGCCCTCTTCCTCGAACTGCTTTCCCTCGCGCTCCACGATCTCCGGATTAATCAGCACCAGCTTGTCTTCCGGCTGTTCCTTGAAGCTCACATCGATCACCGTGATGCGCTTCGACACGCCGATCTGCGGAGCCGCAAGGCCGATCCCGTGTGCGGCATACATACTCGCAAACATCTCTTCCACAAACTGCGCGAGCTCCCGCCCGAACTCCGTCACCGCCGCGCCCTTTGTCGCCAGCACAGGGTCTGGATACTTCACGATCGGATGGATCTTCGCACCTTCCTGCTCAGTCGCGGCAACGGCAGTTGCGCTCTCGTTTTCCTTCTTTTCGCTCATATTCAAAACGCTCGAATCTGTTCGCAATATCCGTGGAAGTTGCGCTTCAATTCATTCAGGCTGTCGCCGCCGAACTTCTCCAGCACCAACCGCGCAATCGTCAGCGCAACCATGGCCTCGCCCGCAACTCCCGCCGCCGGCACGACGCAAACATCCGACCGCTCATACGATGCCTTCGTCGCCTCGCGCGTCTCAAACGACACCGAGCCAAGCGGCCGACGCAGCGTCGAGATCGGCTTCAGATAGCCGCGCACCACGACATCCTCGCCGTTCGACATGCCGCCCTCAACCCCACCAGCATTATTTCTCTCGCGGCGGAATCGCGTGAAGCCCTCGCCCGAGCCCTCTCCCTCGCTCGCATACGCAATCGCATCGTGCACCGCGGACCCTGGCGATTCGGCTGCCGTGACTCCGCGTCCAAGCTCAACCGCCTTCACCGCCTGCAGACTCATCAGCGCCTGCGCCAGCAAGCCATCCAGCCGCTCATCCCAATTCACGTGCGTGCCGATGCCCGGCGGCAGCCCGTGCACAATCACCTCAAACACTCCGCCGACCGTATCACCCGTGCGCAGCGCCTTGTCGACCTCGCCCTTCATCGCGGCCTCGGACTCCGCATCCGCACACGCGAGCATCACCTCGTCGCGGCCAGCAATCGCTGCGACCTCATCAAACGAAACCTCGCGCGCAAGCTGCGCTGTTCCCACGCGAACAACGTGGCTCACGACCTGCACTCCAAGCTCCCGCAGCAGCAGCTTCGCCAGCGCGCCACACGCCACTCGCGCCGCCGACTCGCGCGCGCTCGCCCGCTCCAGCACGTAACGCGCATCCTTAAAGTCGTACTTCAGCGCACCCGCAAGATCCGCATGCCCCGGCCGCGGGCTCGCCACAGCCTTATGCTGCGACGCATCGCCACCCTCAACCGGCAGAATCTGTTCCCAGTTCTTCCAGTCGCGATTCGCCAGCGTCATCGCAATCGGTGAGCCAATCGTCTTGCCATGCCGCACGCCGGAGAGAATGTGCGCTTCGTCCTTCTCGATCCGCATGCGGCCGCCGCGCCCATATCCCTGCTGACGCCGCCACAACTCGCGGTTCACGAACTCCTGGTCAACCGGAATACCCGCGGGCAATCCGCTGATCAGTGCAACCAGAGCCTCACCATGGCTCTCACCCGCTGTAGAAAATCGAAGCATAAAAGAAAAAAGACGCGCCGAAACCAAATCAATATGCGCTGATTAAGCGATTATAGCGAGCCGCTTCGCTCGTTGCGCTCAGCGTCGCTCAATGACCTGCACGTCCGCCGGATGCCTCCGCGACGTCACGCGATCCAGCACGAGGTCCCGAGTATTACTGAAGCGAAATGGCACGCCGTTCTCCACATTCAGCTCAACGCCGCTCAACTGCAGGTCCGTCGCATAGGACGCAACCAGTCCGCTCTGCCCCGAACCCACAACATCTATCAGCCGCAGTCCATCGATCGGGCTCTCCGGCAGCCCATCGATCACCACCAGTTCCTTCGCTCCATCCACCGTCACGCCATTGATCGCGATATCGCGAAAGCGCGGCGTGCCTGCATTCACCGGCTCGGCCTCATCCAGATTCGGCTTCTCGCCTTCCATACGATAGAAGTTCGTCACCTCTATCGCGCGCCCCACATTCCGCATCGTCCAGTTACTGAACCGCACATCCGACACCTCGCCTCCGCGCCCGCGCCGGCTCTTGATGCGTATGCCGGCCTCTGTCTCCACCGCCGTGATATTCGCCGCGACAATATTCCGCACAGATCCAGAGGTCTCCGAGCCAATCGTCACCGCTCCATGCGCATGATGCACCGTGCATCCCGTGATCGTGACATCCTCCGCCGGTCGGTTCACGCGCAAGCCGTCCGCGTCCTTGCCGGACTTGATCACAATCCCGTCATCACCTGTATCGATGTAGTCGTCCGTCAAATGCACAAACCGCGAGCTGTCCACAACGATTCCGTCCGTGTGCACGCCCGGATAGGTCTCGATCACCACATTCCTCACCGTCGCCCACTCGGTGTACAGCAGGTGCACCGTCCACATCGGCGAGCCCTCAAAGTGCACATCTTCGATCAGCACACGTTTCGAGTTCATCAGCCGCACAAACGATGGCCGCAGCTCCTCACCCGCAGCCTCATACTCCGCGCGAGGAATCGTCTTGTGCGCCTCCAGATCGCTCAGCAGCCGCTCCCAGTTCGGCCCGTTCGCCGAGCCGACGTCATCCATCTGCTTGCCTGTCGCGTACTCATTACTCACCGCATGATTCGCTTCGCCCAGCTTGCGCGGATGCAGCTTCATCCAATCCGCATTCGAGCTCACCAGCGTTCCCGTGCCCGTGATCGTCACGTCCTCGAGATCATGTCCGCCAATCAGCGGCACCGGCGTCAACGTCTCCACGCCCTGCTGCCGCCCCCACGTCAGCGGCAGTTTCTGCGCCGGAAACTCCACCACTGATCCCGGTCCAAACTCCAGTTTCAAATGCGAGATCAACTCGATCGGCCCGGAGATGTAGTGCCCTGCCGGCACAAAGACCGTCCCTCCGCCCGCCGCTTTCGCCGCAGCAATAGCGCTCGCAAACGCACCCGTTGCCGGCTCGCTTGAGTTCGGCTTCGCTCCGAAGTGAGTGATGTCAAAGACCTGCGCAGAAGCTGCGGCAACCCACAAAAACACGGCGGATATCGAGAAAAGAATCCGCGCCCGCCGCCCCTGCGCCCACTTCATCAGATCTCTCGAAACTCGAAGGGCTGATCCTCAATGGATTTCGGAGTGGAGGCGTGCTCTGCTTGTTGCGGTTCTTCCTCCTGCACCGGCGGGCTGATCACATCCTTCGATGGCGCCTGCGACTCCAGAAATCTGCGCGAATCGAACAGGTTCCGGTCCATCGACCGCACCCACTCCGTCGGCTCATCAGGCCGCCGACCCGCGTCCCGAGCCGCCGCAAACTCCGCGCGCATCGTCTGGAACTTAGCCTCGAGATCGTCCAGCGCACTCAGCAGCATCGCCTCCGGCGTCATAGGCAGCTTCGGCGAACCGAACTCCAGCTTGCCATGATGCGCCAGGATCATGTGCTCCACCAGCACACGCAGCGGCTCCGGAAACACCACAGGCTCTTCGCCATTCACCTGCGCGCGCTCACGCGCCTCCGCATCCATCGCAGAGATTGCCTCTGCCAGCATCCGCTGCGCGATCGTGATGTGCCCGACGAGCTGCCCTTCCAGCGTGTAGTTGAAATTTGACCGCCAGCTCAGCTCCCGCACCTTGCCGATGTCGTGCAGAATCGCTCCGGTCACCAGCAGGTCCGGATCGACCTCCGGATAAAACGGCGCAGTCGCCCGACACACCCGCACCAGCGCCAGCACATGCTCCAGCAACCCGCCCAGCCACGCATGATGCAGCCGCTTCGCCGCCGGCGCCTCCTGAAACGCCGCGCCAATCCCCGGATCATCGAAGAACCTCAGCACCAGCGCGCGCAGATGCGGATTCGCAAACCTCTCCACATACCCGCGCAGCTCCGCCATCATCGCGGGAACCTCGTACTGCGTGGTCGGCACGAAGTCCGCCGATTCGATCTCGCCCTCGGCCGCCGGACGCATCCGCGTCAGCGTGATCTGAAACTTGCCGTTGTACTTCGAAATCTGTCCCTGCACTTTGACGTAGCAGCCCTCCGCGCACGTCTCCACAACGTTCGCGAACTCCTCCCACATCCTTGCCTCGAACTGCCCGGTCTTATCCGACAGCGTCAGCGCAAGATACTGCCCGCCACCGCCCTTGCGGTCCCTCAAACTAATCGACGCCAAACAGAAGAAGGTCGTGACCACCTGGTTCTCAAAGCGCGCCGCATCGGCAACAAAGAAGTCTTTCATCGGTTCGTCTCAGAATATGGCAAGAGCCCCGAATACCGGGGCTCTTCCGTGAGAAAGCAGGTTCACAACCGCTCTACTGGGGCGTAGCCGTTCCCGGAGCCGGAGCCTGCGTTCCTGCCGCCGGAGCCTGGTTTGCCGGCGCATCCTGTGCCGCCGGCGCCGTGCCGCCCAGCGCCGGGTTCACCGTCGGAGCGACGGTCGGGGTTGTATCCACCGGCTTCGGCTTCTCCTGCATCCGCTCCTTCGGCTCGCCCTTCACCCGCTTTACCTTCGCCTTTTTCTTCTTTCCTGTATTCCCGTTCAGGCCCAGCGGAGCCGCGCGCGTCTTCTCGTCAGCTGTCTGCTGGGACGTCGCCGCAACTGGCCGCTTCGACGCTTTCACCTCTGCCTTGCTGACCTTCTGCTCCGCACGTGCCGCTTCCGTCTCTTTTTCCCGATCCGTGAAGCGCGTCTTGCGCTCCGCCACCGGCTTCGGCGCCAACGCGTCGGTGCTGTTCTCGTCGGCACCCGTACCCGTCGTCAGCGTCGTCACCGACTCGGAAGGCGCCATCGCCGCTCCCGCCGTCTGCCCCAGCGGCTGAGCGTCATTCCCCGCCTCCGCCGTCTGCGTCGTGCCGCCCGGCAGCGCCTTCTCCGGCGCCTGCCCGTAGCGAATCTTCTCGCGATGGATCTTCTGTTTCTTCGGCGCTTTTCCACCCGAAGCAACCGCAGCTTTGGCTGCCTGCTTCTGAGCTTCCTTCTCACGCGCTGCCGCCAGATCCGCCTGCGCCCTCGCAGCCTTCTCCTGCTCCACGCGCTGCTTCTTCACCGTCTTCTTCTTCGGCGGAGGAGGAGCATACGCGGTGAACTCAGGCTTGGTCTGCTGCTTGGCCGCGCCCGAATCCACAAACCCCGGCTTGATGTCGATGTACGCATCCTCGCGCGCCTTCGTCAGGTAAGCGCGCAGCGCCGGCTGCAGCTGCTGGAAGTAAATCGCCTCCTCCACCTGCCGCTCCACAGTCTCCAGCGGCGGAATCCCCGCCTGCTGATGGCTGTCCACCTTCAAAATCACGAATCCCTGTCGCGTCCGGATGGGCTGCGTATAGCTCCCTGCCGGCAGCGAGAACGTCGCCTTCTCCAGCACATCGCCCAGCATTCCGCGCTTGAAGTCGCCCAGGTCGCCACCCGCCGCGGCCGTCGGTCCGCCCGAGTCAGCCTTCGCCGTATCCGCGAAGTTCGCGCCGCCCTTCAGCTTCGCCTCTACCGCATCCGCCTTCTGCTGCGCTGCCGCCACCTGCGCATCGGTCGCATTGTCCGGAGTGGGAATCAGGATCTCGCTCAGGTGCACCTGCTCCGGCACCTCAAAATCCTTCCCATGCTCCTTGTAGTACTTCTCTTCCTCCGCTCGCGTCAGGTTCAGATGGCGTCCCACCTCCTGCTGCACCACGTCATTGCTGATTACCTGGTTGCGGATCTGCTGCTTGAAATCCTCAAACGACACACCCTGCTGCTCCGCCGCCTTCTGCAGCGCTTCCATCGAGTCCAGATGATTCTGCTTGCGGATGTCGTCCAGCCGCCGCATCGTCTCCGCATCGCCCGTAACGCCCAGTTCCTTGCCCTTCGACAGCAACAACTGCTGGTCGATCATGTCGCGCAGCAGGTCATGCAGCTTTGCCTGAACATCGGCTTCCGGCACATTCTCCTGCCGCGCCTGCTCCATCAACTGCTGCTCGGCCCGCGCGTATTCGCTCCGCGTGATGATCTGATCATTCACGCGCGCGACCACATCCTCCACGACCGTTCCGTTCGGCGTGATGGGCGTCGCTGCCGGCAGTGGAGGAAGCTGAAGCTGGGGCTGCGGAGCAGGCGTCACGCCGCCGCCCGGAACCGGGTAGTTCGGCTGCTGAGCGCTTACCTGCGCCAGCAAACTCGGGGTGGCAGCCAGCGACGCTGCCAGAACCACGCCGGCAAACCGGCTCATACGCTGAAACTGAAACCGGCTAAAAGCCTGGGAATAATTGCGCTTCCTGATCATCCGTTCCTTCGGGGACCTCTCCTCGCAGCAGACTCTCCGGCCCGCCCGACCCAGGTCATCCCGACCCGGGCTGCCAGCCGCTCTGCAGCGCTGTTAGTTCGACCGCATCGCCTGCCTGAGGTCATCCAGTGCGACCATTCTACCTGCGCGCAAGCCCCTCTGCTTGCCATCGACTCGCCCTATCGTCACCGCCCGATGCTCACCGCCCGAATGCTATACTCGTCCAACGTGCAGCGGCCCGATTTCCGCACTTTCCGGGCCTTGTCTGCTCTCGTTCGAGGTTCCTTCCCCGCCATGACTTCGCGTACCCGCCGCGCCCTCTTTTCCGCAGCCATCTTCCTTACTGCCTGCGGCGTCACCGGCTCCATCATCGGCGGTCGCGTCGCCGCTCAATCCGCCTCCGACGAGTCCACCCTCCGCGACTCCATGAAGCAGTTCACCGACGTCTACGCCCTCGTCGAGCAGAACTACGCGGACAAGCTCAACACCGACCAGGTCGACAAATCCATCTACGACGGCGCCATCCCGGGCATGCTCCACGTGCTCGACCCCCACTCGAACTTCTACGATCCCAAAGCCTTCGCCCAGATGCGCGAAGACCAGCACGGCAAGTACTACGGCGTCGGCATGCAGATCCAGCCGCAGGAAAACAAGATCGTCGTGCTCGCCCCGTTTGAGGGCACCCCCGCCTACAAGGCCGGAATCCGCCCCGGCGACGTCATCCTCGCCGTCGACGGCAAGTCCACGGAGAACATGGACTCCGCCGCCGTCGCCTCCATGCTCAAAGGGCCCCGCGGCACTCACGTCAGCGTCACCATGGCGCGTGAGGGCTCGGCCAAGCCCCTCGTCTTCGACCTGGTTCGCGACGAGATTCCCCGCTACTCCGTCGACATCGCCTTCATGATCAAGCCGAACGTCGGCTATATCCACGTCACCCAGTTCATGGAGACCACCTCCCACGAGGTCCAGGAAGCGCTGGACAAGTTCGGCCCCAATTGCCAGGGTCTGGTCATCGACCTCCGCGAAAACCCCGGCGGCCTGCTCAACGAGGCCGTCAATACCGCCGACAAGTTCCTCCAGAAGGGTCAGATCGTCGTCTCCCAGCGCGGCCGCGCCTTCCCGGATCAGGTCTACCGCGCGCCGACCGGCTCTAACCTCAAGTACCCCGTCGTCGTTCTCGTGAACCGCGACACCGCCTCCGCCGCCGAGATCGTCTCCGGCGCTCTGCAGGATCACGACCGTGCCCTCATCGTCGGCGAAACCACCTTCGGCAAAGGGCTCGTCCAGACCGTCTTCCCGATCTCCGAGAACACCGGTCTCGCCCTGACGACCTTCCATTACTACACGCCGTCCGGCCGCCTCATCCAGCGCAACTACAACAACGTTTCGCTGTATGACTACTACTATGTTCGCAATGACGCGCTGCCCGCCGACAAAACCAATCGCGAAGTCAAACTGACCGACGCCGGCCGTCCGGTCTACGGCGGCGGCGGCATCACCCCCGACGAGAAGATTCCGGAGATCAAGACCACTCACTTCCAGGAGCTGCTTCTCACCCCTCCGCACCGCGCCTTCTTCGACTTCTCGACGCACTATCTGGCCAACCACACCATCTCGCGCGACTTCACCGTCGATGATGCCGTGCTCAGCGAGTTCCAGAACTTCCTGCACTCGCAGAAGATCGACTACACCGAGAAGGACTTCGCCGACAATCTCGACTGGACCAAGGCCATGATCAAAGCCGAGCTCTTCACCTCCCAGTTCGGCCAGGCCGAAGGCCTGAAGGTCCGCGCCGAGTGGGATCCGCAGATCAAGCAGGCCCTCACCTTCATGCCCGAGGCCCTTGCTCTCGAAGAGCACAAGCTTCCCTCCGAGCAGAAGACCACCGAAACCGCCAGCACCGCCCCCGACACCACCACCGCCCACCAATAGCCCGAACCAATCAGCGAACAATCGGGTGCCCCATCTTCGCGACGGCTTCATCGTCGCTAAGGTGGGCATCGCGCGTTAAGACGCGCGAGTGTTTTGCTCTTGCTTTGCTTTTGCCCTTCTTTCTGTCATCCTGACCCTGAGCTTGCCGAAGCGGAAGGACCTGCTTTTGCCGGGTGGCCCATCTTTTCATCGCTCCATCGTGAGGAAAGGAACCGGGTGGCCTACCCTTTCACGGTTTCATCGTGAAAGGGTGGGTTATCGCGCATGGTAGCGCGCGAGTGCTTTTGCCCTTCTTTCTGTCATCCCCCGAAGGGGATCTGCGTTGTTTTTGCCCGTTTGCCGGTCCCGTCCAGATCCGACCAGTGCTGTATGCTGGTGCGCGGATCAACTTAAAGCAGTTTCGTTCACCATTTCTCGCATAACTGTCCAGAGGTTCAGACCGTGGCATGCGTGCGCCCTCTCGTCTCGTTCATCACCGTCTCTGCGGTGGGGCTCTCATGCCGTCCGGGGTTGGCGCAGCAGCCGACGGCCATCCTGCCAACAGATAACTCCGGTATCACTGTTCGCCTGGAGCCACACGAGAATCAGACCCAGTTCAAGCTTGGCGATCCAATCACGCTCGACCTTGTGTTCACCGCCCAGTCCCCCGGATACGCCGTCGCCACGGACACCAACAGGTTCAATGCACCCCAGGACCTCGTGAATGTCACACCGTCTGACGGTTGGTTTTATTCTGTGGGGGCCCAGCCGGGCGGCTCGCCACAGGATCTTGGTCGGGACCCGGTTCGGATTCCGGTCATGTTGAACCGGAGCGTCGTCTTCCAGCAGCCCGGCCATTACGAGATAACGATACAAACCAGCCGCGTGATTCCATCCAGAACAGGCATTCCGCCCGGAACTCAGTGTTGCGTCCCAAGATGGAGCGAGACGACAAATCCTGTCGGAATAGACATCTTGCCGCGCGACGAGCATGAGGAGAGCCTACTGGTCGCTCAGCTTTCGAGTCAGATTGAGAAAAAACCGCAGGCCCCGCCCTCCGATGACCTCAAGAAACAGCAGCAGCCTCTCGCGACTGAACTTGAGCAGATGCAGAAGAACCCACCCGCCGATCCGCAACGCATCATGGAATTAATGCGCGAGTTCGGCGCCGCCCTTGCCGCCGACGAAGCGCGCTTCGACAAACAGACGGAGGCACGTCGCGAGGCGGCGATTCGGCTCTCTTACCTTCAGGGAGATGATGCAGTCCGCGCAAAAGTCCGCTGGATTCTCGCGGATAAGGAAGACGGCAGTGACGACGATACCGGTCTGGTAATGCTCAACGGTCTGGCCCACTCGCGAAATCTTCAGTTGCAATTGGAGCTTCTCCAGGCGGCTTGGCTCGATACGCAACGGATCCCAACGGGCGTGCTTCAGTCCGCGCTGCAACAGACCAAAGCGTTCCTTCAGAACGAGACCTTCGAGCTGTACTACAGTCACGGAGTACCCGGAAGAATGCTTCCGCACAAAGAAGTGGTTGAGGAATATGACCGCGAACTTGGAGAGATCGTTGCTACGCTTCCGCAGCGAACCGGCTCGAATCGTGAGCAGACGGCCTACTACCTAATAATGAGCGGTCACAGCCTAAACCCGATGGACGCAGCAAGCGTCCGTGCGGTCATAGCGGAGCAGTTCGCTGCGATGAGTCCAGGCTTGCAGAGTACGCTGCTACGAATGCGCTGGAAAGAGCTGTGCGATCCTTCGCTGCGTGTCGCGCCGGAACCGCTCAAATCCGCCTGCGCCTCGACTCAACCTCCGCCTGAAACCGAAGTCTTCGCCAAATAGTCCTTCTGGCCGCCCGCAGCGACGGTAGCCGCTTTTGCCTTATTCAATATTCACTACTCACTATTCACTCATCCCTAACTCCTCACTCCCTACGCCTAACTCCCCTTACAATCACCCCCATGCCATCCCCTCTCATCGCCATCGTCGAGGACGAGGAGCACCTCGCTCAGGGACTCCTCTTCAACCTCCAGGCCGAGGGCTACCGCACCCACCACGAGGCTGATGGCAACTCCGCACTGCATTGGCTCCTGAACACTCCCGAGCCGCCTGCCGCCGTCCTTCTCGACGTCATGCTCCCCGGCCAGGACGGCTTCTCCATCCTCCGCGCGCTCCGCGAGTCAGGCCGCTTCATCCCCGTCCTCATGCTCACCGCGCGTGGCCGCACCGAGGACATCGTCGAAGGCTTCTCCGCCGGCGCCGACGATTACCTCCCCAAGCCCTTCGACCTCACCATCCTCCTCGCACGCCTCTCCAGCCTGCTCCGCCGCGTCCACTGGGCGTCGACCCCCAACGCCACACCAGCCCAACCCTCCGCCGCTCAACCCGCCGAACCGCAGCAGCCCGTCTTCACCCTCGGCGACCGCACCATCGACCTCGACACCCTCGAAATCCGCGGCCCTGCCGAAACGATCCACCTCACCGTCATGGAAGCCGATCTCCTCCGCTACCTTCTCGAGCGCCCCAACAAGATCATCGCCCGCAAAGAGCTGCTCGAAAACGTCTGGCGCGTCCACGAAGACACAGATACCCGCGCCATCGACAACTTCCTCGTCCGCCTCCGTCGCTACCTCGAGCCCGACCCCGCCCACCCCAGCCACTTCCTCACGGTCCGCGGCGTCGGCTACCGCTTCGTCCCCGAACCCTGACCGAAGCGAAGCTACCCCGCCTTTGCTCTTGCCTTTGCCTTTGCCTTTGCCTTTCTTTCTGTCATCCACACAGGGGATCTGCTTTAACTGAGAACTGAAAACTGGCAACTGAAAACTGAACCCGACCCGCTCTTGCCTTTGCCCTCGCCCACTCCACTTGACAAACCCCGGGCCCCGGCCACCCCCCGCCTAATAACCGTGCCGTAGCCGCGCACCATTAGGTCCAAGCCTAAATTCTCTCGTTTGAAGATTTTGCGCAAAAACAGGGGGGAGGGGGGGTACCCACCTCCGCCGCTACTTTCAGTCGCCTCTCGCATCGAATCCGCATGCCAACTCTGAATCTGACCATCGAAAACATGCACTGCGGATCCTGCGTCCGCCGCGTGACCCAGACGCTCAACGCGCTGCCCAACACGCACGCCGAAGAGGTCCGCATCGGCGCCGCCCGCGTCCAGACAGAGTCCGACCCAGAGCAGCTCCAGGAGGCCCTCCGCGTCGCAGGCTATCCTGCACACATCCAGAACTGACGTCCCAGAGATGACTCAGCAGACCCTCCAGATCGCCGGGATGAGCTGCGCCGCCTGCCAGCATCACGTCGAGCGCGCCCTGTGCTCCGTCCCCGGTGTCGAGTCCGCCACCGTCAACCTCCTCGCCAACTCCGCCCAGATCACCTCCACCCACCCCCTCCAGCCGCAACCCCTCATCGAAGCCGTACGCCACGCCGGCTACGACGCCTCCCTCCCCTCTGAAAACCAAACAATCGATGCCTCCCAGGCATCCGCAGAGCCACGCGAGCGAGCGCTTGGCCTACGCGTTACCGTGAGCCTCATCGCCGGCGCCGTCGCGATGATCCTCTCGATGCCGTTGATGATGGCGAATCCCAGCGCCGATCCGCTGCTGAACTTCCTCGCGCGCCTGCTCGCGCCCCTTACGCCCGCAGCTCTGATGTCCCTCCCCGCACAACCGCTGCGCTGGTTCCTCTGCCTGCTGTCCGTCGCGGTGATGCTCTTCGCCGCCCCGGAGATATATCTCGCGGCCTGGCGTGCCGCCCGCCATCGCGCGACCAACATGAACACCCTCGTCGCGATCGGCACCCTCAGCGCCTTTGCCGCCTCACTCCTCGCGACAATCCGCGCCCGCACATCCACCGCCGACGTCTACTTCGAGTCCGTCATCCTGATCCTCGGGTTCCTCCTCGCCGGTCGCTGGCTCGAAGCTCGCGCCCGCCGCCAGGCCACTCGCTCCATCCGCGGCTTTGCCCAACTCACCGCTGCAACTGCACGCCTGCTCGACATCGATCCCGCAGCCGAGCACCCCGACTTCGCCTCCGCACCCGAAACGATCCTCCCCACCGACGCCCTCGCGACCGGCGACATCCTCCGCATCCTTCCCGGCGACCGAATCCCCGTCGACGGCGTCATCCTCCTCGGCCGCAGCTCCGTCGACGAATCCATGCTCACCGGCGAACCGCTGCCCGCCACACGCTCCCCCGGCGATCGCCTCATCAGCGGCACACTCAACCTCGACGGCGTTCTCGTCCTCCGCGCCACCGCGGTGGGCAGCGCGTCCACACTCGCGCAGATGCAGCGGATGCTTGCGCAGGCGCAGTCCTCCCGCGCCCCCATGCAGCGCCTCGCCGACCGCGTCAGCGCCATCTTCGTCCCGGCGATCCTCGCGCTCGGCGCGCTCTCGTTCACTGCCTGGGCCATCGCGCTCAACACTGCCGGCCGTCACGACGGCCTCGCACAACCTTCCGCCATAGCCATCGCCGTGCTCATCATTGCCTGCCCTTGCGCGATGGGCCTCGCCGTCCCTGCCGCAATCACCGTCGCCATCGGCCGCGCCGCCCGCACCGGCCTCCTCATTAAAGGCGGCGAAGCCATCGAGCGAATCGCCGTCATCGACACACTCGCGCTCGACAAGACGGGAACCCTCACCGAAGGCAAGCCGCACATCGCGCACTTCGCAACGGTTCCGAATCCGCTGCTGCCGCGCAAAGATCTTCTCGCCCTGGCAGCCGCGGTTGAGCGCTCCTCCACGCACCCGGTCGCCGAAGCCGTCGTCACCTTCGCTTCCTCACACTCACAACTGCTCCCTGCGATCACGGATGTCGAAATCCTCCCCGGCATCGGCATCCGCGCAATTGCCGTCGGCCGCGAGATCCTCCTCGGTAACGCCTCGCTCCTACCCACGCGCATCCTCGATCCCGCGCTTGCCTCACCCGCCGAACTCACCCACGCCACGCCGATCTATCTGCTGATTGACAGCCAGCCACAAGCCGTCTTCTTCGCCACCGACCAGCTCCGCCCCGAAGCCGCAGCCGCCATCAGAAGTCTTACTCAGCTAAAGATCGAAACCCTGATGCTCACCGGCGACACGCAGCTCTCCGCCGAAGCCATCGCCCGCGAAGTCGGCATCGCCGACGTTCGCGCTTCACTCCTCCCCAGCGGCAAGCTCGATACCATCCGGGAGCTCCAATCGCAGCACCGGGGCCCCCAGCGAACTCGTTCGCTGGGGTGGAAGCACCGCCGCGTCGGCATGGCCGGCGACGGCATCAACGACGCCGCCTCCCTCGCTCAATCCGACGCCGGCTTCGCCATGGCCGCCGGCACCGACCTCGCCCGCGAAGCCGGCGACGTGCTCCTTCTCCACTCCGATCTCGCGCTGATCCCCGCCGCGATCCGCCTCAGCCGACGGGCCGTGCGCATCATGCGCCAAAACCTCGGCTGGGCACTCATCTATAACGTCATCGGAATCCCCATTGCCGCCGGCGTCCTCTACCCGCACTTGCACATCCTGCTCAGCCCGGTTCTCGCCAGCATTGCGATGGCGCTCAGCTCTGTCAGCGTTCTCGCCAACTCCCTCCGCCTGCGCCGCTGAAACGTCACAGAATCGCCGCGATACACTTGAATCCAGCAGGCAAATCGTACGTGCGCATCTTCACCCGCTACATTCTTCGTGAGGTCGTCGGCTACGCCCTCCTTGGCGGCGTGCTCTTCACCTTCATGCTGTTCATGCGCTACCTGCTGCCGCTGCTCGAGCTCGCAGTCCGCGGCATCGCCACTCCCCTCGATCTCCTCAAGCTGATTGGCTATCTGCTACCGAACTTTCTCACCCTCACTATCCCGATGGCAGTCCTCATCGGCATTCTGCTCGGCCTCAGCCGCCTGGCGTCAGACAGCGAAGTCACCGCCATGCGCGCCAGCGGACTCGGCGTCGTCTCCTTCATTCGCATCGTCAGCATCGTCGCCGTATTCTCCTGGTTAGCTGGCCTGGCCATTTCGCTCTACGTCGCTCCACGTGCGGCGCGAGCCCTGCTCAACTACGAAGAGCAGAGCAAGACCTCGCAGGCGACGGTCGAAGTCCAGCCGCGCGTCTTCTACGAAGACTTCAAGAATTACGTCCTCTACACGCAGGAAGTCGTGCCCGGCGCCAACGGCACAGCCATCTGGAAGCACGTCTTCCTCGCCGACCTCACGCAGCCCGCGACGCCCCACATCATCTCCGCGCAGGACGCCATTGTGCAGGCCGGCAATGAGCGCCAGACCCTTCGGCTCGACCTCCTCAACGGCAGCCGTCACGACATCGCCGCCAACGATCCCAACCAGTACGACATCGCCACATTCAACTCCACGGTCCTGCCTATCGAAACCACCTCGCAGGAGGACACGCACCTCAGCCGCCGCGATACACCCATGCAGGCGCTCGACACAAGCGAAGTCTGGCGTCGCGCGCATGGTGCTGACAAAACCACCGACACGCGGCCCTACTCGATCGAGTTCCATCGCCGCTTGTCGTTCCCCACCGCCTGCCTCGTGCTCATGCTCGTCGGCGTTCCGGTTGGGCTCTCCTCCAAGCGCGGCGGCAAAGGAACCGGCTTCGCAGTTACGCTTCTGCTCGTCTTCGTCTACTACTTCCTCTCAGAGATCGGAGTTGCGCTCGCGCGGCAACAGAAGTTGCCAGCCTTTGCAGGTGTGTGGGGCGCAAACGTACTCTTCACGATCGCCGGAGTTCTACTCATCCAGCAATTGAGGCGCGGCGGACTTGCGCTCAACCTGCTCTCCAGTTTTGGCAACGCGATTTCAAAGAGGTTTCAACGGCTCTCTCGCGCGCGCCCTTCTGAGCCCGGAGGCGTCGGCGCCGGGGACCGTCTTCGCCGGCTGAGGCGTGTGGTGCGTGCGCGCTTCCCGCTCATCCTTGACGAGTATGCGATGGGCAGTTTCCTGCGCAACTTCGTCCTCGTGCTCTCCGCGCTCACCGTGCTCTTCCTCATCTTCACGTTCTTCGAGCTCATCGGCGACATCATCAAGTACCGCACGCCGCTGGTCACCGTCGGCGACTATCTCATCAATCTCATTCCGTTCATCCTGTACCACGTCACACCGGTATGCTCGCTGGTCGCCGTGCTCGTCACCTTTGGCGCGCTCAGCCGCTCCAGCGAGATCACCGCGATGAAGGCCACAGGCGTCAGCCTGTATCGCATCGTCACGCCGGTTCTGCTGGTCGCCGCAATTCTCTCCGCGCTGCTCTTCGCCTTCGATGAAAGTTATTTGCCCGCGGCGAACCGGCGCCAGGAATCTCTGCTCTCCAGCATCAAGGGCAAACCCGCGCAAACCTTCCTTCGCCCCGATCGCAAGTGGATGTCCGGAGAAGCCTCAGGCTCCGGCGAGCCCACACGCATCTTCTATTACCAGGCCTTCGACCCCGCCCGCGACATGTTCGCCAACATCACGGTCTTCGAGTTTCAGCCCGGTACCTTTACCCTCTCGCGCCGCATCTACGCCGAGAGCGCGCACTGGGATGCGGCCGCAAGCCACTGGGAGTTCGAGAACGGATGGGAGCGCGTCTTCTCTGCCAACGGCGACAGCGTCACCAACTACCAGTCGTTCAAAGAGTCGAGCTTCGGCGAGATCTACGAGACGCCGAGTTACTTCAAGAAGGAAGAGCGACCTTCGCAGGAGATGTCCTACAGCGAGCTCTCGCGGTACATTCGCGACCTGCAGCAGAGCGGCTTCGATACGACGCCGTTACGCGTACAACTGAATGGCAAACTGTCTTATCCGCTGTTGACACTGGTCATGGCCATCCTCGCCGTCCCGTTTTCGCTTTCGGCCGGAAAACGCGGAAGTCTCTCCGGCATCGGCGCAGCGGTTGCACTGGTTATCGTGTACTACGTGCTGGCCGGGATCTCGGAGAACCTCGGCAATGTCAATTCGCTGCCGGCGGTGCTCGCGGCGTGGTCGCCCGACCTGCTCTTCGCGATGGCCGGTTCTTACCTGCTCCTGCGGACACCCACCTAGCTTCCAGGGTCCAGATTCAGTTGCGGGTCTCTCTATGGGCTCGCTACTGGAACCCCCGCGCTAGTACCTGGTACCTGGAACCTCGTACCCCGTACACTGTTGAGAGTATGCGAATTTTACCCATCCTGATCGCCATCACCGCCGCGCCGCTGCTCGCCCAGACGACACCGACCCGGACCACCACAGCACACCCGGCAACCGCGGCACACCACGCAGCAACGGAGTCCGGAGGCTGTGCGAGACTTCCCGAGCTTTCGCCGAAAATTCCGGCGCTCCCCGCCGGCACTTCCTGCGCAAAGCCGCTCTACACCATCACGCATCACCCGCAGATCACGCTCGACTACGCGTCACCGATGCTTAGCCCGGCCCTTCACGACATGCTCGATCAAAAGTCTGAGACCTTCTCGCTGGACTTCATCGATACAAAGGTCGGCACAGGCCCGCTCGCCGAGCCGCACAAGTGGTACACCGTCCACTACACCGGCTATCTGCTGAACGGCACGAAATTTGACTCCTCCGTCGATCGCGGCGAACCGATCAGCTTCCCCTATGGCGCGCATCGCGTGATCGAAGGCTGGGATACTGGCTTTGACGGCATGCGCGTTGGCGGCAAGCGCCGCCTGTTCGTGCCGTACCAGCTCGGCTATGGCGAAACGGCGCACGGTCCGATTCCGCCGCGCTCCTGGCTCGTCTTCGACCTCGAACTGATCGCGCAGAGCGATGCGCAGCCGGCACCCCCGAAGCCGCCCACACCGCCGGCCAGCCCGAACGGCGCGGCTGCACCCACTCCCGGGGCTGCGGCTGCGCCTCCGCCGGTGAACTCGACGACGCCGTCAACCTCCACGCAGCCATCCAGCACGAGCGAGCCAAAGAACTAACCAGGTTGCGGAGTCGATCGGCTCCGCAGCCTCATCCAACATCCGCATGCTTCAGCGACTCAGTCCGCTCTTCCCGTACCTGCGCCGATACTGGCGGAGCTATGTGTGGGGCGGACTGTCGCTGCTGATTTACAACGCGGCCAAATCGGTTATTGCTCTTGTGATCGGGCGATCGATCGACGATATGCGGCTCGGCCTGAGCGCCGCCAAGATCGAGCACTATGGTTTTCTTCTGCTCGGCATCGCTGCGGTGTCTGCGGTCTTTCTCTACCTTATGCGCCAGATTCTCATCGGCGCGTCGAGAGAGATTGAGTTTGACATCCGCAACGATCTGTTCCAGCGCCTCGAAGCGCAGCCGCCCAGCTTCTTTCAGCGCCATCGCACCGGCGACATCATGGCGCGTTCAACCAATGATCTGAACGCGGTTCGCCAATTGCTCGGTCCGGCGATCATGTACTCGGCCAACACGGTCGTGTTCATCGCGTTCGCGCTGCCGTTCATGATCCGCATTAGCCCGCAGCTGACGCTGCTGGCGTTTCTTCCGCTGCCGTTCGTGTCCATCCTGGTTCAGTACTTCGGCGCGCGGATCCATACGCGCTTTGAACGCATCCAGGCTATGTTCTCGGACATCTCGGCGATGGCCGAGGAGAACTTTTCCGGGGCGCGGCTCATTCGCGCCTTCGCGCAGGAGCAGGCGCAGATCGAGAGCTTTGAAGAGGCGAATCGGGAGTACATTCGCCGCAGCCTTCTGCTCGTCCGCCTGATGGCGATGTTGTGGCCGACGCTCGAACTCGTACTGGGCCTCTCGCTGATGATCACGCTGCTGGTCGGCGGCCGCGAAGCCATCCAGCATCGCATTTCGGTCGGCAATTTCACCACGTACTTCGTATACATGGTGCAACTGACCTGGCCAATGATTGCGATTGGCTGGGTAACAAATCTTGTGCAGCGCGGCGCAGCGTCAGTTGTGCGCATTCACGAGCTTATGACAGAGAAGCCTGCAATCGATGACGCCGCCGCATTGCCGGAGCTTGTGGATGCGCCGATTGCCGGGAGCATCGAGTTCCGCAATCTGAGCTTCTCGTATCCAACTGGACCCGAAGTTCTCCACGATCTCTCCCTCGACATTCCTGCGGGCTCGAGCCTTGCGATTACAGGACCTACAGGCTCGGGCAAGTCGACGCTGGTGGCGCTGATTCCGCGGCTGCAGGATGCCTCCCCGGGAACGGTGCTCATCGATGGGCGACCGATTCGCGAGTATCCGCTGGAGACGCTTCGGCGTGCGATCGGCTTCGTGCCGCAGGAGACATTCCTGTTCTCGGAGACGATCCGCGAGAATGTGGCGTTCGGAGTTGATCACTCGACCGATGAGCAGGTTGTGCAAGCTGCGACGACAGCGCACATCGCTGCGGAGATTGAGGAGTTCCCGCGCGGCTTCCAGACCGTTGTCGGCGAGCGCGGAATGACGCTTTCCGGCGGACAGAAGCAGCGTACTGCAATTGCACGCGCGCTGCTGCGCGATCCGCGCATCCTGATCCTCGATGATGCGCTCGCGTCCGTCGACACGCACACCGAGGATCAGATTCTGTCCGGCCTACGCGAAGCGATGCAGGGACGAACAACAATCCTCATCGCGCATCGCGTCTCCACCGCACGCAACGCGGATCGGATCGCGGTGATTGTCGATGGCCGCATCGCCGAGATGGGGACGCACGATGAACTCATCGCGCGTGGCGGATACTATGCCGAACTCGCGGAGAAGCAGAGCCTCGAAGAAGAGATCGTCAACGCCTAGAGGGTTTCTGGTGGAGCGGCAACGATTTACCTTGCGCAGTTGATGTTTCGGACTATACTCGCGCGTTAGGCCATCAAATCAGAGTTTGCCAATCAAGCATCAGGAGGAATTCCTATGCGTGCACTTTTGCGCGTTTTGTGTGTCCTTGCGTTGATCGGAACTGGCAGCGCAACGTTCTCTCAGCAGTACTTCAGCAATGGCGGGGTCAGGCGGGTCATAAAATATCGGATTCTTCCGGGAAAAACGGCAGATTTCTATAAGTGGCTGAGTTTCGCGCCAAAGGTTCTTGGAGCGGAGAAAGATGCGGGACTCATCCAGGACTTCTACTTCCTGCACTCGACCGAATACATCGGGCCGGACAAGTACGACGTGGTTCTCGTGATCAGCTATAAGGACCTGGCGGCCGTCGATGCTGCGGCGCAGGGAGCGGCGGCGGTGACGGACAAGGTGTATGGGAGTCCGGAAAAACGTGCCGAGTGGTCGAAGCTGGGCTCGGAGAGCTCTGAGGTAGTCTCGGCGGAGCTCGTCCGCGAGATTCACCTGAAGTAGTTACTCGTCTCTGCCTTTGCCGAGAACTTTGACGATCACGCGCTTTGAGCGCTGACCGTCGAACTCCGCGTAAAAAATGCGCTGCCAGGTGCCCAGGTCGAGCCGGCCGTTGGTGACTGGCAGCGTTGTCTCGTGGTGGAGCAGAAGGGCTTTGAGGTGGGCGTCGGCGTTGTCTTCGCCGGTCTGGTGGTGCTTGTAATCGGGCTTGCGGGGAGCCAGCTTCTCGAGCCACTTGCCGATGTCCTCGATGAGGCCGGACTCGTTGTCGTTGACGTAGATGGCGGCGGTAATGTGCATGGGCGAGACGAAGCAGAGGCCGTCGTCGACGCCGGATTTGCGGACGATCGCGTCGACCTGCGGAGTAATGTGAACCATCTCGTATCGCTCGCGGGTGTTGAACGTCAGGTACTCGGTGTGGACCTTCATGTTTTCATGCTACGCGGGGTACCGCCTCCCCCTGATATTTGCGCAAAGTCTTCAAAGCAAGGCAGTTAGGCTTGGACTTTAAGGCGAACATCTCGGTAAAGTCTCTGGAATGTGTAGTTTACCGGTAAAGTCTTCAAAGTAGGGTAGTTAACGGGTGGGGGGTCACTTTTTTCGGCGGACATGGGAGGGTGCGTGAGTACGCTCATGAACGCCGCAATCGGCTGGGACGTTGACCATCTGTTTGCGAAAGACGCGGTAGCCGGCGGTGCCGGGCTGGAGGGTGGCCCAGTAGCTGTCGCGGGTGACGAGTGGATGGTCGTGGGCAATGATTTGGTCCTGCATGATGAGGAAGCCGCAGGATAGGTTGCGGTCGGGCTGGAGGATGGTGCGGTTGGGGTCTTTTTCGGGCAAGCGGCGGTCCGCTTCGTAGTCGAAGGGGCAGTTGTAGCGCTTGGCGTCGTCGTACTTGACCTGGAGGAGGCCTTCCTGACGCGAGAGCCGATGGGTTTCGGGGTCGACTTTGTTGACGGGCGCGGCGGTGTGGTGGACGTCGGCGGTGGGGTTGAGGCCGGCTTCGGCGGCAGCGATGGCCTGGAAGGTATAGGCCCAGAAGGCGCGCTTGTCAGTGTCAGAAAGCTCGGCGAAACGCGGGCAGTAGGGGCGGACAGCGTGGGCGGCCTGCGCGGAGAGGAGATCGGCCGGGAGCGACTTTTCGATGAAGGCGGTCCAGGCGGGATCCCAGGTTTTGGAGCTGCCGAGTTCTTCTTTTTTCTCTTGAATGGGAGTCGGTGGCGTGGGTTTGACGGTGGGTGTTGGCTGCTGTGATGTCTGCGGAGCCGAGGGTTGCGAGGAGCGCGTGCAGGCAGTGAGGGCTAGGAGTGTAAAGAGGGCGATGATTCGAGGCATGCGTGAGGCCTTTCGTTTCGTCGAGGGCCCGAGGAGTTCGATGCAAAGAGATGCTCCGGAAGAGGCCGGAGGAATGGGAGGAGCGACTAGTTGCTCCTCGTTTGCTACCGCAAACGACACCACCACCCTGCCGCGGTGAAACCGCGTCGAGGGTGGGGCACCCGGTTCAGTGGTCGCGCAGCAGGTTTAGGGTGGAGGGATGACGATCTATGCGGCGACGACCAATGAGGGGAAGCTGAGGGAGTTCCGGGAGTGTGCGGGGGAGCAGGGTGTGGAGGTGCTGGTGCTGCCGGGGATTGAAGGCAAGCCGGAACCGGTGGAGGATGCGGCGACGTTCGAGGGGAATGCGGAGTTGAAGGCGGTGGCTTATTCAAAGCTGGCGCCGGGGTTAATGGTGTTCGCGGATGACTCGGGGCTGGAGGTGGATGCGCTGGGTGGGCAGCCGGGGGTGAGGTCGGCGCGGTTTGCGGATGATCTGGGGTTTGAGATGGGGCAGGGATCGAAGGATGAGCGGAACAATCGCGCGTTGTTGTCGTTATTGCGCGATTTGGAGCGGGAGTTGGAGCCTGACGGTGGAGTGATCGCGAGCGAGCGCGGGGCGCGGTTTGTGTGTGCGCTGGTGCTGGCGCGGGATGGCGCGGCGGTGCTGCGGGCGCGGGGTGAGGTCGAGGGCGTGGTGTTGGAGGAGCCCAGGGGAACGGATGGGTTTGGGTATGATCCGCTGTTTCTGGTGCCGGAGATGGGGAAGACGCTGGCGGAGTTGTCGAAAGAGGAGAAGTGGCGGGTGAGTCATCGGGGGAATGCGTTCAGGGAGTTGTTGAGTCAGTTGAAGAGTGTTCGAGCCCACTCATGACGACGAAGAGGCTGCCACCCCAGCGAGCAAGCTCGCCGGGGACCCCGGCCCGTCGTCATGAATGGGGCACCCGGCACCCTGCGAAGCCAAGAGCAAAATACAGAGGTCCTTCGCCTACGGCTCAGGATGACGGCTGATGAAGAATCGCAGGTGCGAACACCCTGGAGAGGAACTGCACAATTTCGCACAAAGTGGGCGGTAATCGGTTGATGGAGTGTTGGATTGCTTGACCCTGTGTTTTTGGGGGTGGAAGAATCGATTTGCTTCGATAGGCGAGGTTTAGTCTTCGCTGAGATTGCCGAGGAGAAAAGAATGGCCGCAGCTGCTCCGACAGCACCGCCCGACCTGAGTGAGAAGAGTGGAAAGCGGCGTGGCGTCCAGCCGTTGCGCGCGGGCGAGGGCCATAGCTTCTTCTGGAGGCGGCTGCACTCGCTGACCGGGATTGTGCCGATTGGCGCGTTTCTCGTCGAGCACATCGTTTCGAACTTCGAGACTTGGAACGGGCCGCTGGCCTACGCGCAGCAGGTGAAGTTTCTGAATGGGCTGCCGCTGGTGCGGGTGCTGGAGTGGACGTTCATCTTCATTCCGCTGCTGTATCACGCGCTGTATGGCGTCTATATCTGGCTGCGCGGGCGCAGCAATGTGAATGTGTATCCGTGGGCGGGTAACTGGGGGTACTTTACGCAGCGGATCACGGGGCTGATTGCGCTGGTGTACATCGGCTACCACGTGTGGACGCAGCGGTTTGCGGGGGTGCATCTGCCGACGCATCCGGGCGCGGCATTTGCGAAGGTGCAGCATGAGCTGTCGAACCCCTGGATCCTGGCGTTCTATGTGATCGCGATGGTGGCGACGTGCTGGCACTTTGCGTATGGCGTGTGGCTGTTCGCGGCGAAGTGGGGCATTACGCCGGGCAATAGCGCGCGGAAGAAGTTCGGGTATGTGTGCGCCGCGGGCGGGGCTGCACTCTGCTTTATGGGGTTGATCGCGATCTACGCTGTTGTTTGGAAGTATCCGAATGCGCCGGAGGATGTGATGCCGGAGCAGCCTGCGGGTGTGGTGATGCCGACTCCGACGGCGCCGCCGCCGGGGAGTGTGAATCCGCAGCAGCCGGGCGGGGTGCAGTGATCATGCATGCGCTGATCTATTCCGCGCTGGCGATCGCGCTTGTTTGCGTGTGCGTCGGCAAATGGTCGGTCGTCAAGATGGTGCGGGAGATCAATCGGCTGGCTCTGCCGGGTGGAGAACGCCTGATGCCCAGTATGTCGCTGTGGTGGTGGCCGAACTATAAGGATCGGCGGATATGGAGCGCATACAGGTTGCTTCAGCCGTATAGCAGTTTGCGGTGGGTGTATCCGGGATCGCTTATGACGGCATGCCTGCTTATTGTGGCGGCGGTGTTGGTTTCGGCGCATGCGCCGGGCGGGGTGCAGTGAATGGCGCCACTGCGACTTGCTAACGATACCGTCGCAAAGAAGGTTAGCGACGTCTGTCTCAAAGTCTTCAAGGAATTAGAGAATACGGTCGGAGTTGTTGAAGCAGAAGGTCCCGCAGAAGATTTGAAGAGGTATCGAAACGCTGTCGGGACGGTACTAGGCGCTTTGGTATTGGATGTGATGGGGCCGCTCTATGAGGGGCACCCGGATATCAAACCTGAAAGCTGGAAAGATATACCGCTGTAACTGCGAACGAGAGCGGCACGAATTTGCTTCAATGAGGAACTGAAGAATGGCAGCAGAAACACCAAGGATCGAGGTTGTGAATCCGCAGCAGCCGGGCGGGGTGCAGTGAGATGGCCGACGCAGCGTCCCTGCACAAGCTCACTTCATTTCTTGAGCGGCTTAGAGACGCGAAGATTCACTATCGGCTATCGGACCACCGGCCGGAGACGGTGATGGTGGAAATTGCAGCACCGGGCGAGCGATGGGAGGTCGAATTCTTCGTTGACGGACATGTAGAAGTGGAGATCTTCAAGGTTGATGGCTTTATGCGAGATGAAGGCGCGCTAGGCGAACTCTTTGCACGCTTCTCCGATTAGATCGAGGTACTGAATGGCAGCAGCAACACCAAGGATCATCGTTGTTGGAGGCGGGCTGGCGGGGCTGGCGGCCGTCATCAAGATCGCCGAGGCGGGTGGTAAGGTCGATTTGTTTTCGATTGTGCCGGTGAAGCGGTCGCACTCGGTGTGCGCGCAGGGCGGCATCAACTCGGCCAAGAACCTGAAGGGCGAGGGCGACAGCACGTGGAAGCACTTTGACGACACGGTGTATGGCGGCGACTTCCTTGCCAACCAGACGCCGGTGAAGCAGATGTGCGAGATGGGACCGGCGATTATCGACCTGCTGGACCGCATGGGCGTGCCGTTCAACCGGACGCCCGAGGGCTTGCTGGATTTTCGGCGGTTCGGCGGGACGCTGTATCACCGGACGGCGTTTGCGGGAGCGACGACGGGGCAGCAGCTGCTGTATGCGCTGGATGAGCAGGTGCGTCGCTACGAGAGCGAAGGCAAGGTGCAGAAGTACGAGGGGTGGGAGTTCCTCTCCGCCGTGCTGGATGAGAAGGGTGCGTGCCGCGGAATTTGTGCGATGGACCTGCGCACGATGGAGGTGCGGACGTTCCCGGCGGACGCGATCATCGTGTGCACGGGTGGCATTGGGGCGATTTTTGGGAAGAGCACCAACTCCGTCGTGTGCACGGGGAGTGCGCAGGCGGCGCTGTATCAGCAGGGCGCGGCGTATGCGAATGGCGAGTTCATCCAGGTGCATCCTACCGCCATCCCCGGTGAGGACAAGCTGCGGCTGATGAGCGAGAGCGCGCGCGGTGAGGGCGGGCGCGTGTGGGTGCCGAAGGATAAGAACGACAAGCGTGAGGCGAAGTCGATTCCTGAGGGCGAGCGCTGGTACTTCCTGGAGGAGTGGTATCCGAAGTACGGGAATCTGGTGCCTCGTGATGTGGCGACGCGAGCGATTCATCGCGTGGTGTACGAGTTTGGGATGGGGATCGATGGGCAGCCGATGGTGTACCTGGACCTGACGCACATCGATCGCGCGACGCTGGACAGGAAGCTGGAAGGGATTCTGGAGATCTACGAGAAGTTTGTCGGCGACGACCCGCGCGAGGTGCCGATGAAGATCTTCCCGGGCATGCACTACACGATGGGCGGCCTGTGGGTGGACTTCAACCAGATGACGAATGTGCCGGGGATTTATGCGGCGGGCGAGGCGGATTATTCGATTCATGGAGCGAACCGGCTGGGCGCGAATTCCCTGCTGAGCTGCATCTACGGCGGGTTTGTGGCCGGGCCGAATGCGATGGCGTATGCCAAGGGGCTGGCTCCGCAGACCGGCGATGGGGGCCATGCGGCGGAGAAGCAGCGGCAGATTGAGATGAACTCGCGGCTGCTGAATAACTCCGGGAATGAGAATCCGTTCAGGATATGGCGCGAGCTGGGCGATACGATGACGCGGCACGCGACGATCATCCGGTACAACAAGGGGCTCGAGGAAGCGGACGCAAAGATTGTGGAGCTGATGGACCGGTTCCGCAATGTGAACCTGGCGGACAAGAGCCAGTGGGCGAATACGAGCTTTGCGTTCGCGCGGCAGCTGTGGAATATGCTCGAGCTGAGCCGCGTGGTGGTGCAGGGAGCGAAGCTGCGCGATGAGAGCCGCGGCGCGCACTATAAGCCGGACTTCCCGGAACGCAATGATGAGAGGTTTTTGAAGACGACCAAGGCTTTCTTCCGCAATGGCGCACCGGCGTTTGAGTGGGAGGAGGTCGACACGCAGTTTATTCCGCCGAGACCGCGGAGGTACGACGCTACAGCTTAGGTGCGGCGCGTAGACCTCTGAGGATTCGACCCAGCCCTGGCGGTGGAGACCGCCATCTAAGGCAATCATGTTCGGACCTGAAGCGCTTACTCGAGTGGTTTACGTCCTTTTGGTCATCGTTTTTGTTGCGGTGGTCAGCTACATGATCTGGTACAACCTGCGCATCAAGCACCGGACACAGGAGCTTGAGGGCAGCACGCATCAGCACTACGGGACCGAGGAAGGGATTGCGGCAGGGACAGAGGCGGAGCATCAGGCTCGTCTGCACCACCGGCATTGATGTAGCCGGAGCCGCGAAGGAGGGCGCATGACACACACCGAAGAGGTCGTCGTGGTGGTGTTGGTTGTTGCGGCTACGGTGGGACGGTTGTTTTATCAGGCGCGTGGAGGCAGGCGGCAGCGGTGGAGGAAATGAAGCGATGGCGCATCCACACTTGAGCACGACGGTCGTGGGGATCGTGCTGGCGGTTGTGGCGGTAGGGTTTTATGGGTTGATTGTGCTGTACGGCGCGTGGATTGACGGAAAGCGCCAGAAGGTTCGGGATAAGGGCAAGCACCCGGTGACCGAAGGGTCGGGTGAGGTTCATGCAAGAGAGGATCACAGAAATGGCAGCAGGCGCGACGGCTGAAGTAACGACGGCGACTCCAACGGCTACGGGACGCACGTTCACGGTGAAGGTGAAGCGGCAGGCGACGCCCGACGCGCCCGCGAAAGATGAGACGTTCGCGATTCCCTATCGGCCGGGGATGAATATCACGTCGGTGCTGGGTGAGATTGCGCTGAATCCCACGACGGCGGATGGCAAGCCAACGACGCCGGTGAGCTATGACTCGAACTGCCTCGAGGAGATCTGCGGAAGTTGTGCGATGCGGATCAATGGCAAGGCGATGATGGCGTGCTCGGCGCTGGTGGACAAGCTGCTGGGCGCCGATGGCCGCGGCACGATCACGCTGGAGCCGCTGTCGAAGTTTCCAGTGGTGCGGGATCTTGCGGTCGATCGCAGTGTGCTGTTCGAGAATTTGAAGGCCGTAAAGGCTTGGGTGCCGATCGATGGCACGTATGACCTGGGCCCGGCGCCGCGGCAGTTCCCGCAGATCCAGGAGCAACGGTATCCGCTGTCGAACTGCATCTCGTGCACGATCTGCATGGAGGTTTGTCCGCAGTTCAACGACGTGACGAACTTTGTGGGCGCGGCAACGATTGCGCAGGCGAAGCTGTTCAACATGGATCCGGCAGGCGCGGTGTTGAAGGAAGAGCGGCTGCGGGCGCTGGCCGGTGACGGCGGCGTGCAGGAGTGCGGATTTGCGCAAAACTGCGTGCAGGCGTGTCCAAAGCAGTTGCCGCTGACCGAGGCGATCAGCGATATCGGAAGAGATGCGTTCGTGCAGCAGGTAAAGGATCTGTTCCGGCGGTAAGACTAGCTCACGAATCAGGCTTGAATCGAGGTTGCCGGATCAGTAGTCTGTTCGCATGAGTGAGCTCCTCTTCAACGTGACGCAGGAATCGGACGGCGGCTACGTGGCGGTCGCGGTCGGTGAAAGCATTGTGACCCAAGGCGATTCGTGGGATGAGCTCTGCTACATGGTGCTGGATGCGGTGAAGGGTTACTTTCATGACTCTGAGCCGCCGGCGCGTATACGGCTTTTTCTCCACGTTGAGCAGGTGCTGGCAGTCGCGTGAAGGTTCCTCGTGATTTGTACGGTCGCGATTTGGCCGACCACTTGATCCGTCGGTGGAGTTATGCGGAAGAGCGGCAAACGGGAAGTCACATCATTTTGCGAACAGAGACTCCCTTGGGGCAAACGCTGCCGATTCCAGCGCATAAACCTCTCCGCGCAGGCACGCTGAGTGCGATCATTCGCATGGTCGCCGAACACAAGAACGTCTCGCGTGAAGAGATTCTTCGCGGCATCTGATTCTGGAGGAACAAAGAAAAAAGCCCCGCGCCAAGCGGGGCTTTGTACTGCTGGCGGAATAGTACTCCCGGGCGGACGAGCTCGTAAAGAGGCGGCCGCGGTTGAAAGGCTGAGGAAAAGAAACCCCGCGCGGGCGGGGTTTCTTCTGCGTTCGGATCTATCTACTTCGTAAATTCTGAGCTGCCGGGATTCTTGGTTTCGTTGTCGTGGATGCGGTTCTGGGAGCGCTTTGCGGATTCCATCGCCTCGTGGTCCATGTGCTTGCGTTTTGAAGTGTCTACGTCGGTCGCCTGGCCGCCGCTGGACTCAATCGCTTCATGCGAGGGTCTTGCTCCGGTTTTGGTGGAATCTAAGCCACTTGCCATGTGTTCACCTCTCACCGGTTAAGATGGAGGGCCGCGGGACGGGGTTGCCGCGGCGGTCGCTATGGTACGGTGAGGAGGATGAAGGCGCTATGTAACGCGATAACTGCATTTATGCGGCGGAGTGGCCAGAGACGATGACCACAGAGCGGCTACGCAGCCGGTTGGCTGGTTGGTACTCGTGCATCATCGTATTTTTTGTGGCTGGCTTTGTTGCACAGCTTTATACCATTGAGCCGTCACCATATTTGGACCTGCGGAAGTATGCGCTGGGGCAGGAGCGGATGCCCTTCCAAGCGCGTGAGCTGATGCGCTATCCCCTGCTGTGGGCGGGAAATTCCGGCTTTGTGCAGAGGCATACGATCGGGCGCGCTGGAATCAACTCGCCGGAGCGGCTGGTAATTCTGCTGGTTACGTTTTGTTCGATCCTGCTGAGCGTATGGGCGGCGCGCAAGATTGAGCGCATGTACTGGCCGAAGGCGCGGGTGCCGCTTCTGTCTTTCGCGGTGTTGATTGTTGTGTTCATCTTCGACTTCTACCTGGGCGTTCCGTTTACGTTTCCGTACGATCCAGTGTCGATGATGTTCCTGGGCTGGGGACTGTACCTGGTGCTGGCGGACAAATTCTGGTGGCTGCTGCTGTTGTTTGCGGTGGCGACGTGGAACCGCGAGACGACGGTGTTCCTGATCCTGGCGCGCGCGGCGGTGGCAGTGTGGAGCGAGGGACGCTGGCGGATGCGTGCCGTGAAGATGCGCGATGTGGCGCAGGTTGCTGCGCTTTGTGTTGTGTGGGTCGCGATTACGGCGGCGCTGCACCACAAGTACGCCGGGAATCCGACGGAGGCGGGAGCACGCATCATCGGCAATCTGCATAAGCTTGCGAAGCCGGTGCTGTGGCCGGGGATTTTGAGCGGGTCGGCGTTTCTGATGCCGTGGATTTATTGGCGGAGGGATTTGATCTCGGCGCCGCGGCTGAGGGCGTGTGTGCTCCTGCTGCCGATTTGGGTGCTGATGCTGCTGTGCGTAGGGCAGATACTAGAGGTGAGAATTTATGGCGACATCGCGGTGTTCATAGCGGTGTGTGCTGCTGCGATTCTGCGCGCGGAGTTGAGCGGTAGCGCGGACGGTGAAGTGCGAGAGGAGAACGTTGCTGCTGCCTGAAGAGTTGAAGGACGCGATCGTGATCGATGGACATGCGGACACGCCGCAACGGTTCGTCGATGAAAGATGGGAGTTTGATGGGCCGCTGAGCGACGGGCACCTGAACCTTGAGACTGCGCGGGCGGGAGGGCTGTCGGCGGAGTTTTTTGCGATCTGGGTGCAGCCGGATGAGTGGCGCGGAAGATATGCGCGTCGCACACTCGAGTTGATCGACGGCGTGTACGAGCAGTTGCGGAGGCATCCGCAGGAACTGGCGCTGGGATTGTGCGCGGAGGATGTGCGGCGGGCGCATGCGGACGGGAAGTTTTGCGTGCTGCTGGGGATCGAAGGAGGGCACTCGATTGAAAACAGCCTGGCGCTGCTGCGGATCTATCACCGGCTCGGCGTGCGGTACATGACGCTGACGTGGGCGAACTCGAATGAGTGGGCGGATAGTTCGGGCGATATCGACAATGCGAGTGTGGCGCATCACAACGGGCTGACCCAGTTTGGGCGCGTTGTAGTACGCGAGATGAATCGGCTGGGGATGATGGTGGATGTGAGCCACGTTTCGGACAAGACGTTCTGGGATGTGTTGGAGACGACACATGCGCCGGTGATTGCGTCGCACTCGAGTGCGCGGGCGCTGGCGAGCGCACCACGGAATCTGACGGATGAGCAGTTGCGGGCCGTGGCAACGAGCGATGGGATCGTGATGGTGAACTTCTACGCGTCGTTTGTGGATGATGCGTGGCGCGAGGCGTGGAGTGCGACGTCGCCGGAACGTGAAGCGCTGACGGAGAAGGCTGCGGCTAAGTATCGCGAGCGCGGTGAGCCAGTTCCCTACTCTGTTGCGCTGAAGGCGGATCGCGAGTTTTTTGCAGCGCGTGCGGGGACGCTGAAGCGCCCGTCGTTTGAGCGGGTGGTGGACCACATCGATCATGTGGCGAAGGTTGCGGGCATCGACCATGTAGGGATCGGGACGGACTTTGATGGATTTGGAATTTTGCCGGAAGGGCTGGAGAGCGCGGCGGATTTGCCGAAGATTTATGAGTCGCTGATGCAGCGCGGGTATACGAGCGCGCAGATGCGGAAGATTCTCGGAGAGAATCTGCTGCGTGTGATGGATGCGGTGCAGGACGCGGCGGAGTAAGCGTTTTGCGCACCCGAGTGAAGACGGAGTAGCCTGTAACTGAATGAGTTTGACTGGATTTTCGTTACGGACGCTGGGAGTTGCCGGTCTGACGATGTGCAGCATCGGAGGACTGGCGCAGACACAATCGAGCACACCGACACAGTTGCCGGATGCTCCATCGACGGTAGCCCAGGAGGCTCCGCCGGCGGTTCCCACGGGGCCGACTGTGATCTTCGATACGACGATGGGACGGCTGACGTGCAAGCTGTTTGCGAAGGAAGCGCCGAAGACGGTAGATAACTTTGTCGGGCTGGCGACGGGAACGAAGGCGTGGACGGACCCGGTGACGCAGCAAAAGGTGACGGGCAAACCGTTCTACGACGGCACGACGTTTCATCGCGTGATTCCGGAGTTCATGATTCAAGGCGGCGACAGGCTGGGAACCGGGGCCGGCGACGCTGGCTATTTCTTCGAGGATGAGTTTTCGCCGTCGCTGCGGTTTGATGTGCCGGGAAGGTTGGCGATGGCGAATGCAGGACCGAACACGAATGGCTCGCAGTTTTTCATCACAGAAAAGGCGGTACCGGAGTTGAATGGGAAACACACGATCTTCGGGCAGTGCGACACGCACTCGGTGCTGATCGTGGCAACGATTGCACGTGTGGAGCGAGACTCGGAGGACAAGCCGGTGACGCCAGTGGTGGTCAACAAGGTGACGATTGTGCCGGACGGGCAACCGATTCCGCCGGATCCTGCGGCAGCGCAGGCTGCGCCACCAGCGGGCGCGACACAGCATTAGGGCATGCGGGCATCTCATGAAAGCAGGTTCCTCCCCCTCGACTCCGCTCAGGGTCGGAATGACAACAAGAAAAACAAAACAACAAAGTTCGATAAGGAGACGTGATGGCTACAACTGCTGTGTTCAAGACCTCAGAGGGAACGATCAAGTGCAAGCTGTTTGAGCAGGAGGCGCCGGAGACGGTGAAGAATTTCACCGAACTCGCAGAGGGAACGAAAGAATGGAACTCGCGCTCGAAGAAGGGCCCGAAGCTGTACGATGGCACGATCTTTCATCGTGTGATTCCTGAGTTCATGATCCAGGGCGGCGACCCGGAAGGCAATGGAATGGGCGGGCCGGGCTATAAGTTCGCCGATGAGACAAAGCGCTCGCCGCACAACTTCAAGCAGCCCGGCAAGCTGGCGATGGCGAATGCGGGACCGAATACAAATGGCTCGCAGTTCTTCATCACCGTGACCGATACGAGCTGGTTGACCGGCAAGCACACGATCTTCGGCGAAGTGACGGAAGGCTATGACGTGGTGGAGAAGATCAGCAAGGTGCCGCGCGACTCGATGGACCGGCCGAAGAAGCCGGTGGTATTGGAGAGCGTGACGATCGAACGCTCTTAGTTCCAGATGATCTGCACGAAAGACCCGCTCGGCTGAGCGGGTCTTTTTGTCTTCAAAAGAGCTCGATGATGGGTGGAAAGGTGAGAAGCAGAGACAGCGCGAGCAGGACGAATGCGCCTACGAGGATGGGACGGAGCGCGACCTCGCGAGTGCGCCAGCGGGACCAGAGCAGAATCCACGCAAGAAGCCAGATTGCGATCGCGGCTGTGGTGACTCCGGAGAGCGGGCCGGTGCGCGTGTAGAGGATCAGATGGCGTGCGAAGGACTTTGATGCGTCGCCGGCAACGGTGAGCACACCGAGCGAAAAGCAGCCAATGCCCGCAGCGAGAATTGCGGCGGCGCCGAAGCCGTTGGGAAGCGTGGGGTCGAGTTCGTTCGTGGACGAGGGATGGTGCAAGGTCATGCTCCGCGGAGGAGATGGAAGAGGTGTCCGCCCTGGACGGGCGCGTATTTGTTGATCATGGCGCCGGAGAAGCCGGCGATGGCCGCCGCGAAAAATGCAACGGCCACGAAGACAAGGACGGCACGCCGGAGAGGGAGATGGTTGCGAAGCTGACGTCCATAGTGAAAGAAAACGGCCGTGACCATGGTGATCGCGATGGGGGCGATCCAGGCAACGTGTTCCTTCCACTCCATGCCGAGCGAGTGCCAGCCGATGGTGGTGGGCTGGGACTTGAGAAAAGCCTGCGGATAACTCGCGAGATCGGCACCGGGAGGAGCAACGGCGCGATACCAGGGATAGATGATGTACGCGCCAGTGAGCACGGTCAGCCAGGCAAGGATGGTCATCGCCAGCAGGTAGAGGCGCACGGCTCGTTCGTTCGCCGGGGACCCGCTTCCCTGCCCGATGCGCACGAGCTCAAAAAAGGCGCCGGAGAAGGCGAGCAGAAAGAGCGCGCCGAATCCCATGCCGTGAATAATCGTGAGTACGCTGCGGAGAGTGATTTCCATGTTTTGAGTGGCTAAGGCATCATGCTGCGGAAGAGTTGTTGGTTAGTGTCGGACTTCGTGTCTTTGTCTTTGTCTTCGGGGCCTTTGCCCCAGGTCCAGTACATACCAAGGTACGCATAGTTCTCCGTCTGCCCGGCAATGGAATGCCCATAACAAAACAGGAATTGTTCTCCCGGGTGTTTCTTGAAGTGGTAGTAACCGCCGACATCGATCAGGGTGGAACCCTCCGTCTGCGCCGTTGCAAATCCCTCCTTCTGATGCCCGAAGACTTCAGCACCGAGTTCCAATCGTTCGCTGAGTTTGCGTTTAATAAGCCAGCCTGTATACCAGTAGTTTCTGTAATCGGTCTGGGGAACGACTACGTATCCGACTCCGCCGTCGAACAGCCAGTCGCCTTTGTTCTTTTGCAGCCAGATGGGAATCTTGAACCACGCCTTGCCTACACCAAGGCCACGGTCATAGCTGCCGGTCGGAAGCTCATACATCGGAAAGGTTCCAATCTGCGGGACATGAGGAGACTCTTTGATGAAGGCTACCTTCGTTCCCAGCTCCGTATCGATCAGGCCAAATGCGCTAGGGCCCGTGCCTGCCGGTGCGTAGACAGTCTTGTTGGACGGATTAATAGAACCCCAAGAGAGTATTCCGTGGATCTGAAGTCGAGGGAGCGCACCCCAATTGAACTCGAACGCCGGACCGGTCGAGTCCATCTCCACCGGCGTGCCGTCGGCCGCACCGAAAATATAGAACTCATAGTGCTGAAAGTCGACGGGAACCGGATCATCGGTTTGATACGGCGGCCCCTGTGCCTGCAGACGAGTCGGCGCCAGCGCGAGAACAATCAGGGCTGTCAGGAAAAAGCACATCCAGCGGCCCATGCGCGCCACAGGCGAATTCATGCTCACTATGGTGCCACAGAGCGATGAACAGCGGTTCATAGAACCGCGACACCAAGTACATTGGTCAGCATGGAAGCGCAGCATAGCAGGGCATCCGTTGTGAGTATGGCGGCGATTGCCGTGTGCCTCGCGACCACGCTGCACGAGGGCGTCGGGCATGGCGTGACGGCGTGGTTGCGTGGCGACGTAGTGACGGAGTTGACGAGCAATCATCTCTCGAGTGTGAGGCCCGATAGGCTGGTGGATGCTGGCGGAACGATTGCGAATCTGGTTGTCGGAGTTGTTTCGATGATGATCTCGATCGCATCGGGAAGGCGCGCCAACCAGAGGTACTTTTTCTGGATCTTCGGGGCGCTGAATCTGCTCTCGGGCGCGGGGTACTTCCTGTTTTCAGGCGCGCTGGGAGTGGGCGATTGGGAGCAAGTGATTGCGGGCTTGCCGCACTATGTCGGATTTCGGATCCTCATGGCAATCTTCGGAGTCTTGCTGTACGTCAGCTTTCTGCGGCTGATTGCGATGGAGATACACCCATTCCTGACGAGGCGCCGCGATTACAACACGCTGGCGCGGCTGGCATATTGCGCCGCGTGTGCGACGGACTGCATCGCAGGAGCGCTCGACCCGATGGGAGTGAAGCTGCTGCTGATCTCGACAATTCCGGCTGTGTTTGGGGGCTTCTCGGGACTGCTGTGGGCGGACGTGTTTCTGCCGAAGTTCAATGTAGAGCAGCCGCTGATTGTGAAGCCCTCGCGCGTGCTGTGGGTAACAGCGATGGTGATCGTGGCGCTGTTTGTGGTGGTGCTGGGGCGCGGCGTGGAATTCCGTCACTAGAGGAGCACCGACGGACGGTTCCAGGATGATGCCTGAGTAAGCGATAGCTGTAGGCTATGCGGCGCCTACCTTTTCAGGAATATTGCCGTGGGATAGATGTTGCGGTTCATGACGCCGCGGTCTACGACGTCGCAGAAGCCCCAGCGATCGGCATAGTAGACGTGAGCGAATTCCCGGATATGCGGCTGCAAACCGCTTTGTAAACCGCCTTGGGGCGGATGGTTTGCGACCAGCGCGATCAGCGAAACGTTTGCGGCGAGAAGGAGGGCGGCGCAAAAGAGGATCGCAGAGGACGCCCATCGGCTGCGCGTGGTGAGGAGCAGGATGCCTGGCCACACGGCGATCTGCATCATGCGCGCTCCTGGATCGGATATGCCGGCCGCCGCGCCGGGCATCAACAGTGCGCAGCCGAAGAAAATAATGATGGCGTGCCAGAGGAAGCGCTGCTGATCGTGTGTCTTGAGAGAATTCGTACCGCGATTTGAGAGCAGAAGAAACATCGCTAACGCAACGACTGCATTGGCAGCAAACAACAATATAAAGATCTTGCTGCCCGCGAGCTTCAGAAGGACGGAGTCGCTCGGCCCCAGCGCAGGATTGATAAAGCCCCAACCCTTGAGGAACGTGTTGATCTTGAATGCAACAAACGCCGGCGACCTCGCCGAGACGGACGCAACCATTCCAGCGTGCGCGTCGACATTGCCGTGCAGGAGCTTCCCAACGAAGTAGCCTGCAGTGAGTAGCAAGACCGGCCAAATCTGCCAAAGCAGCCGCAAGCGCCGGCGATCGACCGCATAGAGGAACAAGGCGAGGGTGGCAAAGGCGCACGGGATGAGATGACTGAAGAAAGCCAATGTCAGCAGCAACCCGTATTTCCAGCGACTCTCTGATTCCTTGAGGAGCAGAGAGCAAAGGAGCATGGCGAAGTACAAACCGAACATGAAGTTTGTGAAGCCTGCCCAGAAGTTGAGACCGAGAACCACGGCGGAGATAAAGACAGGAAGGTGCCAACTGGCTTCACTCCGGGCTGCTCTCTGCAGGGCAAACGCGCTGAGGATGCCGAGAACAATCTCGCAGACGAGCCACACTTTGGCGGCGAGCTTCCAGGGCAATACGAGCATGAGAATCCCAAGCCCAACGGTGGTCAGGCTGTTGGGCACGGGATAGTGCTTGAGTAAGTAGGCGGGCTGGGGATGTCCGCTCAGCAGATCGCGCAGGAGAACGCCGTGATAAGTCCATTCGACATAGTCTCCGAAGGACGGCAGCGGACGGGCGTGGAAGATAAAGAAGAGAGACAACAGCGGCGCAATGACTGTCAGCGAGAGTCCGAGAGTGGCGGCGAACCGTGTCTTCATGCTGGCGCTACAGGGACGGGCTGTTGGACACCGACGCGCTGGCGAAGAGCCGTGGTGATCGGCCTTTCAATCAACCGATAGATCAGGACTCCGGCGATGGAGGTGGCGATGATGGAAAGGATCATCATGAGCACGCCAGCTTCAACAGGTTGCTGCTGTACAAATGCGGGGCGTACTCGCCCGATAATGATGTGAATTACAGGAAAGATGAACGTTTGAACGAGGTAGATAGAATACGAGGCGTCACCAAGCAGGAGCAGCCACGGCGGAAGTTTTTTCGCAAGCACCGGCTCAAGAGACACGACAGCGGACACTATGAGCAAGGCTGAGATGCCCCACGTTGCCGGGCGAAAAATTGGACCTGCGCCAGGTACGAGAAGGAAGAGACCCGCGAACCCTGCTACGAGACCTGCAACGGCCGCCACTTTGGAGAGCGGCATTTTGGAGTGCTTCAGGGAACGCATCGTCAGGACTGCGAGACCAACACCGGCAAGAAATTCCAAGACGATTGGATCGGCAAGCGCAGTCCACGCAGGCCACGCTTCCATGCGGAAGACGCCGACGATGGACACCACCAGCATGGCGGGAACAAGTACGCGCATCATGCGACGTCCATAGGCCAAACTGACGGCGAATACGAGATAGAAAAACATCTCGAAGTTTAGTGTCCAGCCGACGGAGATGACTGGGCGGATTTCTCCGTAGCTGGCGCGCGAGGGAATGAAGAGGAACGAGGACACAATGTTCCATGGTCCGGAGTGCGCGTGCAGACTTAGGCTTGGCTTAATGGAGACAATGACCACGCGGGCGAGGGTCAGCAGCCAATAGAGCGGAACGATGCGGATGATCCTTCGCCATAGAAAGAGACGGCTGGGATGAGCGCGTGTGATAAGGCGCTGTGAAGAAATCATCATCACAAAACCGCTAATCACGAAGAAGATGTCAACACCAGCCGGGCCGTGAAGCCACGAGAGCGAGCCTGGCACCCAGCCATTCTGACTTAGCAGGAAATCAGTGGAATGGCCCGCCACAACCAGAAGCGCGGCGACGGCTCGCAACGACTGCACACCAAAGAACTCCTGCTTTCCCTGCGCCTTGTCTCTCGTGTTCAAGCCGTCCCCATAGTCGATGCGGGCCGGAGCGCGATTGTGAAGCACTCCGGCCGCCATCGAGTGCTTCGTGGGTTACGCGACGCCAATGACGGTGCAGAGTTCTTTGACGGCGTCGGCGGATTTATTGAGGGCTGCCTGCTCTTCCGGCGTGAGCTTGATCTGGATGATCTGCTCGAGGCCCTTGGCGCCGAGCTTGCACGGAACGCCGACGTAGAGGCCGTTGATGCCATATTCACCCTGCAGGTATGCGGCGCAAGGAAGGATCTTTTTCTTGTCCTTGAGGATGGCTTCGACCATCTCGACTGCAGCGGCAGAGGGAGCGTAGTAGGCGGAGCCGGTCTTGAGGTGCTTGACGATCTCGGCGCCACCGTTGGCGGTGCGGGTCTCGAGCTCTTTGAGGCGCGCGGGCTCGATGAGTTCGGTGATGGGGATGCCCGCGACCGTGGAGTAGCGCGAGAGCGGCACCATGGTGTCGCCGTGGCCGCCGAGGACGAAGGCGGTGACGTTTTCGACGGAGACGTTCAACTCTTCGGCGATGAAGGTGCGGAAGCGCGCGGAGTCGAGTACGCCGGCCATGCCGATGACGCGCTCGCGCGGGAGCTTGGCCTGCTTGAACGCGGTCTGCGCCATGGCGTCGAGCGGATTAGAGACGATGATCAGTATGGCGTTGGGCGAGGCGGCGACGGCCTTCGAGACCACGTCGGACATGATCTTGAAGTTGGTGTTGAGCAGGTCGTCGCGGCTCATGCCGGGTTTGCGGGCGATGCCGGCGGTGATGACGATGATGTCCGAGTTCGCGGTGTCGGCGTAGTCGTTGGTGCCGGTGATGCGGCAGTCGCGCTTTTCGATGGGCATGGCTTCGAGGAGGTCGAGCCCCTTGCCCTGCGGCACGCCTTCGACGACGTCGATGAGGACTACGTCAGCGAGCTCCTTCGCGGCGATCCAGTGTGCGGCGGTCGCGCCTACGTTTCCGGCGCCTACGATGGTCACTTTTTTACGCATGAATGAGGTCCTTCGGAGTGGTGTTTCGAGACTCTTCCAATGATAGCCGCGGAAGGCGGTGAGCGTCGCGCTTGTGCGATGAACGGACGCGAGATCGAGTTTGCTGGCATGCTGGATGTATGTGTGGGAGATATCTGCGGCGAAGTGACAAGCAGCGGATCGCGGAGGCGTTTCACCTGGGACAGCTGCCGGAGAACTTTGTGCTGCCGCCGGATTACAACGTCGCGCCGACGACCTTTCAGCCGGTGGTTCGGCTGAATCGCGATACTGGCGAGCGCGAGGTGGTGATGATGCGGTGGGGACTGATTCCCTGGTTTGCGAAGTCGGCGGATGAGTTCAAGGGGTTTTCGACGATCAATGCGCGTGCGGAGAACGTGCAGGAGCGGGCGCTGTGGCGGCGGCCGTTTGAGAAGCGGCGTTGCTTAGTGCCTGCGGATGGGTTTTACGAGTGGCAGAAGATCGATAAAAAGACGAAGCGGCCGTTTGTCTACACGCTCACCAAAGGCCAGCCGTTCGCGTTTGCGGGGCTGTGGGATGCGTGGAAGGACCCGAGCAACGGCGAGTGGCTGCAGACCTTTGCGATCATCACGACGACGGCGAATGAGCTTGCAGCAGAGGTTCACGATCGCATGCCGGTGATTCTGCACCCGCGGGATTACGATCGCTGGCTGCAGCGCGGCGAGGTGTCGCATCTGCCCGTGGATCTGCTGCGGCCGTATGAGTCGGACGAGATGCAGGCGGCGCCGTGCAATCCAGCGGTGGGCAATGCAAAGAACAACGGGCCCGAGCTGTTGGTATGCCCGAACCCGCCTGAACCGCCTGATTTATTGAACAGCCGCTGACTTGCGACCTCGTCAAGCCGAATCTTTATTGAACATAGCTATCGCTTCATCTCTAGAGTTCACTAAGCCTAATCGCACCAGTCGAGACAAAATGCCACCGTCGGATCGGCCGTGGGCGCTCTGAAGATCCATGAGCGAGGCCCCAGCGGCAAAAGCCGACTGAAGCTGTTGGTCTTCGCTCTGTGTCCACGGCTTGCCAGCCCTTGGAAGCTCCTCGACGGCTTGAGCCGGACGCCTTCGAACTCCACCGATAGCTTCCTTCGCGAGAACCAGTGAGCGAATGACCTCTCGATCTGCGAGAAAGTTTTGCGGAGATACGGGAACCCCAGTCTTGGGATCTCTTCCTAGAAATGAGGGAAAGCAAATGTCGGTGCGCTAATTCGTTACGATCCATGCGCGACAGGGTCACCCGCTTTAGGAAATCAAGCGAATCCTAACTGACACCCAACTGACGATCTATTCCACAAAGGTGCGTTCCCTATCCTCGCTCAATCCCACTTCACGGTTTCCCAGAGGTACAACGGGTTGCCATCCGGGTCGTGGAAGGAGACGAAGTTGCCGTTGGGTGTGCGCTTCACTTCGCCGTCGAAGCGGACGCCAGCGGCGGTGAGGCGCTGGACGGCGTTGCCGATTGGCTCGTCGATTTCGAGGCCAATCTCGATGGTGCCCTTTGCGCCTGGCGGGCCATTGTTGCCGCGAGGGTCCAGGCCAAGGGTCAGGGTTTCACCGGCACGGACAGTCGCCCAGTGTTCGTCGTAGTGCGCAATAAGTTTGAGCGCAAGCACCTCGGTGTAGAACTTCACCGAGGCGCTCACGCTCGAGACATAGAGAGTTGCGTTGCCGCCAGTAATCATCGCTGCCTCGCTTTCTTCCTCGCATGGTCCGATAGCGTCAGCCCATGTTTTCGATCATGCGGGTGGCGAACTCGCTGGTCTTGACCTTGGTCGCTCCCTGCATCTGGCGCTCGAAATCATACGTGACGAACTTCTGCTGGATGGTTTTCTCCATCGAGTTCTCGATGAGGCGCGCGGCTTCGTGCCAGCCGAGGAAGTCGAACATCATGACGCCGGAGAGCATGACAGACCCGGGGTTGATGACGTCCTTGTCGGCGTACTTGGGTGCGGTGCCGTGGGTGGCTTCGAAGACAGCGTAACCGTCGCCGATGTTGGCGCCGGGTGCGATGCCAAGGCCGCCGACCTGCGCGGCTGCGGCGTCGGAGATGTAGTCGCCGTTGAGGTTGGTGGTGGCGAGGACGGAGTAGTCGCTGGGGCGGATGATGATTTGCTGGAAGATGGAGTCGGCGATGCGATCGTTGACGAGAATCTTCTTCTTCCACTGGCCGTTGCCATGCGACTTGCCGATGGCCGCGATGACGTCTTTTACTTCCTTGACGATGGAATCGCCGAACTCCTTGGGCGCGAACTCGATGCCGGGCTCGACGAGGGCGGCGTTCTCTTCGGGCGTGAGGTTGGGGTTCTGCTCCAGGTTGCCAAGGATCCAGCTCTCGCGCTCGGTGATGGTCTGGTCGCGGAACTCCTGCGTGGCGACCTCGTATCCCCACTCGCGGAACGCGCCCTCGGTGAACTTCTGGATGTTGCCCTTGTGGACGAGCGTAACGACCTTGCGGTTGGTGTCGATGGCGCTCTGGATGGCGGCGCGGACGAGGCGCTTGGAGCCGGTGATGGAGATGGGCTTGACGCCAACGCCGGAGTCGGCGCGGATTTTCTTCTTGGTGCCCTGGAGCATCTCGTTGTTGACGAAGAAGATGAATTTTTCGGCTTCGGGGGTCCCCTCGCGGAACTCGATGCCGGCGTAGATGTCCTCGGTGTTCTCGCGGAAGATAACGACGTCGAGTTTTTCGGGCGCTTTCACGGGGCTGGGCACGCCAGCGTAGTACTTGACCGGGCGAATGCACTGGTAGAGGTCCATGAGCTGGCGCAGGGCGACGTTGAGCGAGCGGATCCCTCCGCCTACC
Source organism: Acidobacteriaceae bacterium (assembly GCA_035944135.1). Taxonomy (NCBI): domain Bacteria; kingdom Pseudomonadati; phylum Acidobacteriota; class Terriglobia; order Terriglobales; family Acidobacteriaceae; species Acidobacteriaceae bacterium. Next base: position 2,433 of record DASZBM010000003.1, on the reverse strand, counting down.
GGCGTGGTCAGCGGACCCTTGATGGAGACGCGGAAGTCGACCGTCGCCTTGACGGTGTCATCTGGCAGCCAGTTCTTTGTCTGGCGGAAGGCCTTTTCGCCGGCGAGGACCTCATACCACGCGACCTTGCGCTTGCCGCCGTAGGCCTTTTCAACGGCGGCGTCGAAGACGCGCTGCGATGCCTTCCAGATGTCGCGGCCGGTGCCGTCGCCCTCGATGAACGGGATGATGGGGTTGTCGGGGACAGTGTACTTGCCGTCGGCGTACTGGATTGCCTTGCCGTCGCTGGGGACGGCGATGCCGTTGTAGCTGGTCTGCATGAGCTGGCTCCTCGGGGAATTTCGGGGATTTGGTCAAGCTAACAAAGCGGCGGAACGAATGGCAACGCGGGTGCGCGATAACCGTGCGGGCTTGATAAGTCGGCGGACGGCGTCAGTTCACGAGGTAGTAATCGATCGTCGAAACGACACGAACCTTTTTCATGATGCTGGAGTCTGCCTGCTGATCGAAGCCGCCGTCATCTCCCGTGCTCGAGCCGGCATTGGCGGCTGAGATTGAGAAGACCCCCTGTTCCGCGCTGCGGATGGCTCCGACCTGCGAGCCCGAGTCGGCAGCGAAGCGGTCGGCTGAGGCGCGGGCGTTGCGCGTCGCCTCCGTGATCATGTCCGGCTTGAGGGCGTTCAGGCCGTTGAATTTGTAAATGACGCCGCCACCGCCGCCGCCGATGCCGTTACCGCCGGACTGGATGACGATTCCAGCTCGAATGAGATCCGCGGTATGGCTGTTTGCGGCGGCGACTTTATCGACATCGTTGCTCTGGACCGTGATGGTTTGGTCGACCACAAAACGCGGACCATGGTTGTTGTTATTGAACTGCTGGGTGGAGCGGTCCGTGACCGAGATGCTGCCGAGGGTCACGTCGGCGGGCGAGAAGCCCTGCGCCTGCAGGAACGCGATAACGGCTGCCTTGTCCTTCTCGCTGGCAGCGAAGACCGTTGGCAGGCTGTCTCCGGCCTCGCTGAAACTGATAGGCCAAGTGGCGCTGTCGGACTTGACCGTGCGCTCGACGAGGCCTTTGACTTCGACGTAGCGGTCGGCACGCTTGAAGTCGCGAATGCGAGTGCCAAGCAGAAGACCGCCGACAACAAGGCCGATCGCTAGAAGAACGCCAAGAGCTGTAAAGGGAATGAGGAGGGGAGAGCTTTCGTACTGCGCCACAGAAGGACGACCTCAGTCTTACCGCTCCATCAAGCAGGAGGGAGACCTGTGATGTGGAGCATGAGGCAGAGTCGTTTTGGCGTCAATAGACTTCTGGTAACCAGGAATCCGGCACGGAAGAAGTTGATACGCGGCGCGATGGGGCTGCGCCGCGCGAAATCTTTAAGCTGCCTGCAGAGTTTCCACGGCGCGGAGCCAATCGACTTCCGGCGAACCGAACGGACGGCCGCGCTCGACCCAGTACTGCTCGGCGAGACGGGCGATCTCCTCATAGCTTGGGATGTGCTTGTCTATATGATTTTCGATGTGATGGTTTTCGATGTGCTTTTCGACGACAGGGGCCGCCTCGACCTTTGCGGTCGTTTTGCGTGCCGGAGCCTTGCGGGTGCTGGGCTTCTTCTCTGTCGAGGTGGGGGACTTGGGTATAGCCATGCTGCCTCCAGTGGGTTTGGGTAACTCTATGGTAACGTCCTGAACCGTGAAAACCAAGAATTTTCGGCATAAATCACCGAAATCCGGGCATAAAAACGGAGAGACCGAACGATCCGGTCTCTCCGTTGAGATGCGGTTTTCAGGGGTTTAGAACTGGCCCCAGAGGAGCTGGTTGTAGACGTCGTGATGGAACTGGACTTCGCAGCCCTTGACGATGGTTCCAAGCAGGCGCGGGCAGCGGTCCGCTGAGCCCTGCTTGAGGTCGGCGTAACGCGCCTTCACGTCGGCGCCGAGCAGAGCGGTCGTCCACTCGGAGTTGCGGAAGTCGTCGAGCGCGGTGTAGATGTTGTCCGGCAGATAGCGCTTGGCCTGGCGCAGGTTGGGGATCTGCGCGATCTTGCCGGTGAGGCCCGTCTTGAAGACCGAGAGCATCACCAGGTATGGATTGGCGTCCGGGCCGACGGAACGAACCTCGACGCGCGCCGACTTCTCGTTGCCGATGGGGATGCGAACCATGGAGCCACGGTCGACCGGCGAAGCCATGATCTGGTTCGGTGCCTCGAAGTGCGGGTCGAGACGGCGATAGGCGTTGACCGAAGCGTTCAGCAGCAGGCAGATGTCGTTGCCGGCCGAGAGGATGCGGTCGACGAAGTCCCAAGCGAAGCCGGAGACCTTCTCGAGACCGTTGGGATCCCAGAAGATGTTCTTGCCGTCCTTGGTGACCGACACGTTGGTGTGCATGCCCGAGCCATTCACGCCGGTGACGGGCTTGGGCAGGAAGCT
>DASZBM010000002.1:1500000-1683987 GCA_035944135.1 Acidobacteriaceae bacterium | reverse complement strand
TACGCCGTGTCGCAGGTGCGCTGGGAAGGCAAGTGGATTCCCGGGCACGTGGCGCTGATCTATGCGATTGACGCGCAGAATGTGGCGATTGTTGGTGCGGGAAAGGTCATCGGCAATCCAGCGCTTGCGGGACGGCCTCGGCCGGACGCGCCACTGCGGCATCCTGCGCTGATCGAGTTCATTCGCTGCAAGGGCATTCACCTCGAAGGCTTCTCGACCGAGTACAAGAGCATGTGGTCGGTGCATCCGACGTCGTCGGAGAACATCACGATCAGGAACCTGACGATCCGCTCGACCGGCGGCAATGGTGATGGCATCGACATCGACTCCTGCAAGCACGTGACGATCACGGGCTGCGATATTGCGACGGGCGATGACTGCATCTCGCTCAAGAGCGGCCGCGGGGCTGAAGCATACGCGATGCTCGAGACGACCGAGGACGTGCACATCTCGAACTGCACGTTTGCGGACTCGATCTTCGCGTGTATCGGCATTGGCAGTGAGACATCGGGCGGGATTCGCGATGTGTGGATTAAGGACTGCAAGTTCACCGGCGCGAAGACGTATGCGTTCTACATTAAGAGCCGGCGCGGTCGCGGCGCGTTTATCGAGAACATCTACGCCGACGGGCTGGAGGTTTCGAACTGCACGCAGGGATTCCTGCGGCTGAATATGGCGAGCAGTGGGATTCAGGATCAGGATCCTGTGCCGGGCGATGACGGCATCCCGACGGCGCGGAACTGGCGGTTTTCGAACGTGGTAGTGCACGATGTGCCGAAGCTGGTGCAGGCGACGGAACTGGATCCTAAGAAGCCGCTCGACGGGTTGTGGCTGGAGAACATCAGCGGGACGTGCCAGGAGGGAATGTTTCTGGCGAATGTGCGCCATGCAGTCCTGAAAAACGTTCGCGTGACCGGATTCACAGGTGCGTTGCTGAATACATATGACGTTACCGGGAGCGGTCTGGCAGGCGCGAAGCCAATGGGGGCTCCAAAGCCGCTGGCGGAGGTTCCAGCACCGGCGGCGCCATACAAGTTACACTGATGAAAGAAGATGCCGGCGCAACGAACGCATCTTCCGCTTTTTGCTGTTTTGCGAGATAATCAGTTGAGGGCCTGAGCCTGCGGAGTATCTGTGGGTTTCGAGGAAGGGCGGCCTGAATCGTCCACCCATCAGCAGCACAATTCAGGATTCTGGTTGCAGGGCCACAATCCCTGCGTCGCGGCGTGTCAGATGGGACAGGGATAATGCCTGTGATATCAATGGCAAGCTGCTTGCCAGCCGAAGTGGCTGGCCAAGTGAGGAGAAGAGATGCGCGAGATCGTCAGCCTGCAGTGTCCGGTGTGCAAGAACCGGAACTACTCGACCACCAAGAACAAGAAGACCACGACGGGACGTCTCGAGTTCTCTAAGTTTTGCAATACGTGCCGCAAGCACACGGATCACAAGGAGACCAAGTAGGCTCTCCTCGAATTACAGGGGAGTAAGCTCAACGGTTAAACTGCCGGTCTCCAAAACCGGACTTCTCGGTTCGAATCCGAGCTCCCCTGCCATCAGATTCTGCCTTCAGAGGCGTTGTTCTGAGGGTTTTCCGCAGTACCCGCGAACGTTGCGGCACGTCTAGATGTTAGGAACAGCCCGATGGCGAAGGCAATTGCAGCAGCAGCAGCGAACCCGGAAGATTCAAACTCAGGCCTTCAGCAGGTGACTGCGGGCCCGCAGCGGCTCGTTCAGTTCCTGAAGGAAACGCGGCAGGAGATGCACAAGGTCGTTGCGCCCACACGCAACGAGGTTCGTAACATGACGATTGTCGTCCTGGTATCGGTGTTCCTGTTCGCTGCGTACTTTGAACTGGTGGATTTGATCTTTGGCAAGGCGATCGACCAGATGTTCCTGCGCCTGACGGGCCACTAGAGTTTCCGCCGTACACAATGATTTTCCGGGCGCCGTTCTGAGCGGCGAACGCACAGAAAGTAAAACCATGGCAGAAGAGTTGAAAACCGGCGAACCTACCAATGACTTCGAGCAGAACCTCGGAGCCAACGCCGACGAGACCCCGGCTTTCGACGCCGGCACCGTGGAGGGCGTCGAGGGTGAAGCCCCGGCTGCGCCTGCGCACAACGAGAACTTCAAGTGGTACATCATTCACGCGTACTCGGGCTTTGAGCGCAAGGTGAAGGAATCGCTTGAGAGCCGCGTCCGCGCGTACCACCTTGAGGACCGCGTCGGCCGCATCGAGATTCCGACGGAACCGACGACCGAGCTCCGCAACGGCAAGAAGTACACGATCGATCGCGTCTTCCTGCCTGGCTACGTCTTCGTGGAGATGGCGCTCGACAACGATCTCTGGCATGTGGTGAAGAACACGCCGCGGGTCACGGGCTTCCTGCAGACGGGCGACCAGCCCAATGCGCTCTCCGAGGCTGAGGTCAATGCGATGCTGAACCGCAGCGATGTGACCAGGGAGAAGCCGAAGCTCAAGCTTAAGTTCACCAAGGGCGAGCAGGTTCGCATCACCGAGGGCCCATTCGCAAACTTCAATGGTGCGGTTGACGACGTGAACGAAGACAAGCAGACCCTCAAGGTGATGGTCTCGATCTTTGGTCGTCCGACGCCCACCGAGGTCAGCTTCGCCAACGTGGAGAAGGCTGAGGAGTAACAGTAGTTTTGGGGCTTGGCGCAGAGTTACGCGCACAGGATTTCCCTGGCTCGCTGCACAGGATTTTGAGCAGGCGAGTCACAGAGTTTTCCGCAACATTTCCGGGCAATTCCCGGAGGGTTTCGGACAAGCGTTGCACCAGAGTTCCACCGTGGTGCTGAGAGAATCGCAACGGAATCTCTCAGCGGCGCGACGGCAGATCGCAGGAGTTCCAGCCCGGCCGCTTCACCGGACCTTCTAGCTCCTCAGGAACCACCAATCCATGCAGCACCGGAAATCCGGTCTGCATCTATATGGAAGGACTAAGAATATGGCACCGAAGAAGGTACAAGGCTACGTAAAGCTCCAGATCACGGCAGGCAAGGCAACACCGGCGCCGCCGGTTGGCCCCGCGCTCGGTCAGGCGCAGGTCAACATTATGGAGTTCTGCAAACAGTTTAACGACCGCACCGGCAAGGACCCCAATCTTGCGGGCATGACCGTCCCTGTGGTCATCACGGTCTTCGCCGATCGCAGCTTCACGTTCATCACCAAGACGCCTCCGGCGCCGGTGCTGCTGCTGAAGGCCGCCGGGGTGCCGAAAGGTTCGGGCACACCGAACAAGGACAAGGTTGGCAAGGTGACGGAGAAGCAGATTCTCGAGATCGCCAAGCAGAAGATGCCGGACATGAACGCCGCCTCGGTTGAGGCAGCGGCCAAGACGATCCGCGGCACTGCTCGCTCGATGGGCCTGGAAGTGGTTGCGTAAGCAGTCACGCAAAATGCAAGACGCCGGAGTCAAACGACTCCGGCGTTTCATTTTTTTGAGCGTTCCAGCGAAACCGCATCCATCTCTACTGAAGTACATCTGCGCCGTATGAGTTCGACCGCTCCCTCCGTCGCGTCTCAGGTTCGGCCGTCCGTTTCGGACGCCAGCAAGCGACTCCTGCCGTGGCTCGTCGCTGTCGCCTTCTTCATGGAGTCGCTCGACACGACCATTCTCAACACAGCGGTCCCAGCCATCTCTGAAGCTCTGCACGTCACCACGCTCAGTATGAAGGCGGTGCTTGCCAGTTACACGCTCAGTCTTGCCGTGTTCATTCCCATCAGTGGGTGGATGGCAGACCGCTTTGGAACGCGACGCGTCTTTGCGTTCGCAATCGGTCTCTTCACATTGGGTTCGGTGCTCTGCGGTCTTTGCTCAAACATCCATTTGCTGGTTCTCTGCCGCATCCTGCAGGGCTGTGGCGGAGCCATGATGGTTCCTGTCGGCCGCCTCACGCTCGTCCGCACCTTTGCCAAATCCGAGCTGCTCCGTGCTATGAGTTTTGTCTCGATTCCCGCGTTGGTGGCGCCGATGCTCGGTCCGGTCACTGGCGGCATGATTGTCGGCTATCTTCACTGGCGCTACATCTTCTTTCTGAACATTCCGGTCGGAATCGCCGGGCTGATCCTCGTTTACACACATCTTCCGGATTTTCGCGAACCAAATCCCCACCGGCTCGACGTCGTCGGTTTGATTCTCTTCGGCTCGGGCATCGCGCTTCTTTCCTACGTGCTGGAGATATTCGGCGAGCACACGCTGAGCGTGCCCGAGATGGCGGGTCTCCTCGCGCTTTCCTTCGCACTGTTGCTCGGGTACTGGCTGCACGCCCGCACACTTCAGTTTCCGCTGCTCCAACTCCGCCTGTTTGCCATCCGAACCTTCCATTCTGCCGTTAGCGGCAGCTTCTTCACGCGGCTGGGCATTGGCGGCGTTCCATTCCTTCTTCCGCTGCTCTATCAGGTGGGGCTCGGATTTACACCCGTTCAATCTGGCCTGTTGATCACGCCCCAGGCGGTTGGGGCCATGAGCATGAAGGTCGCTATGCCTCGCCTGCTGAAGCGTGTCGGCTATCGCGGCGTGCTCATCTCCAACACGATCATGATCGGAGTGCTGCTCGCGCTTTTTGCCGCGATCGGTTTGAACACGCCTGTATGGTGCATCGTTGTGCTGGCCTTCTGCTACGGCGCGCTTACGTCGCTGCAGTACACCAGTATGAACACGCTTACCTATGCGGATGTCGGCGAGGAGGACACCAGCGGGGCAAGCTCCATCGCCAGTACCGCACAGCAGCTCTCGATCAGCTTCGGCGTTGCGATCGCCGGCCTGACGACCGCCGTCTTCGTTCCTGCCGCGGCGCGCGCCCAGCCCCAGAAGATGATCCACGGCATTCACCAAGCCCTCCTGTGTCTTGGCGTGCTTACTGTGCTCTCGACGCTCGTCTTTCGCAAGCTGAGACCTGGAGACGGCGACGACGTCTCTCACCAGAGATCCGTCCATCCTGGAGGCTGACCCGAATCCAAATGGATGCGAACCAAGACACGCTCAGTGTCACAGCCACGGCTGTTTGAGCACCTCGCGCGTATTCACGGCAAGCAGGGGAAAGACGATCGTCCGCGGTCCATTGGGCAGATTTGCGGCAGCGGCTGTGTATGCATCGCAGAGAATGGCGCTCGCGTTCTCGATGCCTCTCTGCCAGCCCAGCTTGCGCGCGTCGCAGAAGATCAGTGCATCGCTTGGAACGCCGGCGGCGGCGAGCATCGTGCGGGCTTTGTCGAGGAACTCCGGCCAGTGCGATGCTATGGCGATTAGGAGCCCTTTCGGCGCCGGCATCCACGGTAACAGCCACTGATTCGCGGAGGTAATCGGGAGAACGACAAGCTCGATGCCTGCGGGTACGGCCGCGCGAACTATTGACTCCTGACTCGGGCGGCAACAGGCAATGCTGCGCATGAACACATCCGGGCTACAGTCTTCAACGGAACACTCTCGCACTTCGCGGTCGGTTGCGGCTCGTAGCTCTGTGAGCAGAATGCGCCGCAATTCGGCATCGGGGTCGATCAGCAGCCAGTGATCAGGCTCGGGTGCCGCAACCCACTCGGCCATGCGTCGCCGAAGCGTGGACGTAGAGATGCCGAGCTCACGCGCGCGATCGAAGAACTCGGCGATAAGGGCGTCCGTCTGCGCCTCGGCAGAATCTGGCGCGCGCCGGTTGCAGACGTAGACACCGCTGCCATGGCGCAGCTCGGTCCAGCCCTCACCTTCGAGCTCGCGATATCCCGCGCTCACTGTGTTGGGGTGAATGGCGAAGCGCCGCGCGAGCTCGCGCGTGCTGGGCAGGCGGTCGCCGGGGCGAAGCTCGCCGCTGAGGATAGCGAGCTGCACCTGCATCACGAGTTGGCGATAGAGCGGGACATCGCTGTTGGCAGAAAACAAGAGGCGCATCGAAGTGGGTTTGTCACTCTCAACGCGAGATTACCAGCAAAGACTCTGGTCAACGCGCGCGTGCATAGGCATAATGGCAGCTTCTCATTGACGCGAACCTTTACGCACTCTGGAGCTTGCGGTATACATGTTCGTTCCCTCGACCTTTGCTGTCGCACTCCTCATGACGATCCTCAGCACCATCTGCTGGGGATCGTTCGCCAACACGTTCAAAGGCACGAAGAACTACCGCTTCGAGCTTTATTACTGGGACTATGCGATCGGCATCTTTCTCATCGCAGTGATTCTCGCCCTCACGATGGGGAGCTTCGCCGGTGGACCAACGTCCTTCGTTCAAAACCTCCGGGATGCAGATGGCCTGAATCTGTTCTATGCAGCGGTTGGCGGATTCATCTTCAACATCGCCAACGTGCTGCTGATCGCCGGCATCGAAATCGTCGGTCTCGCTGTTGCCTTTCCGCTGTCTATCGGAATCGCGCTGGCTGAGGGAGCGATTCTTGCTTACGCGCTGCAGCCGAAAGGCAATCCTGTGCTGCTCGGCGTCGGCGTGCTGATGAGTCTCGTGGCTGTGGTCCTGGTCGGCAAAGCATATGGCGCGCTGCGCACGGGCGGCGAAACTGTTTCGCGCAAAGGTGTGATCGTCTGTGTCATCTCCGGTCTGCTCATGGGGACGTGGGCACCGTTCGTCACGCTGGCAATGACCCGCGGCGCGCACACGCTGACACCCTACACGACGACCGTGTTCCTCACGCTGGGTGCGTTCCTCTGCTGCTTTGTGTTCAACGTCATTCTGATGCGCAAGCCGATCATCGGCACGCCGGTTGCGGGCAGAGATTACTTCCGCACATCCGCGAAATATCACGGCCTCGGGTTGCTGGGTGGCGCGATCTGGGGCACGGGCATGGCACTCAATCTGGTCGCGGGATCGGCAGTGGGTGTGTCGATCTCGTACGCGATCGGGCAGGCGTCGCCCATGGTGGCGTGCCTCTGGGGCGTCTTTGTCTGGCACGAGTTTCGCGGTGCCAGCACGAAGGCCAAGAGTTATCTGGCGGCGATGTTTGCCGCATATATCCTCGCGATTGTCCTGATTGCGAGCGCGCATTCGTCGTAGCCTTTCCGGAAGCACCAAGGAGTTTGATTCGCATGAGCCGCACTGTTCTTGTTCTCGGCAGCTTTGTCGCCGACGTCGCGTTTCGCGCCTCGCGCCTGCCTGCCTGGGGCGAGACGCTCATGGGTTCCAACTTCGCGCTCGGACCGGGCGGTAAAGGATCTAATCAGGCCGTCGCTGCAGCGCGGGCAGGGGCGCAGGTCCAGATGGCCTGCAAACTCGGTGACGATCCCTTCGGGCAGCTCGCGCGAAAGACCTGGGCTGACGCGGGTATCGATGCATCGTTGACTCGCAATTGCGGTACAGCGACTGGAGCCGCGGCCATCCTGATCGACGAGGTGCGCGGCGAAAACGGAATCATTGTCGTGCCGGGCGCCTGCTTCACGATTACGGCTGAAGAGCTCGAAGCGATGGCGGGCGCTATTCGCTCCGCACACATCTTTCTCACTCAGCTCGAGATGCCGGTCGAGATTGTTGAACGTGGCATGAAGATCGCGCGGGACGCGGGCGTGACGACCATCCTGAATCCTGCACCCGCGCCGCCGAAGCCTCTTCCTGACAGCATGCTTGCGCTGGCTGATTACGTCGTGCCCAACGAGAGCGAGGCTGCAATTCTCACGGGGCTTCCCGTGGACACGATCGAGCAGGCAGAGGGTGCGGCCGCTGCGCTACAGCAACGCGGTGCACGCAACGTCATCCTCACACTAGGAGCGCGCGGTGCCCTCGTTCGCACCGCCGCTGGCGATTCAACGATTGTCGACGCGTTCAACGCAGGTCCGGTGCTTGAAACCACCGGAGCAGGCGATGCCTTCTGCGGAGGTTTCGCCGCGGCGCTCGCCGAAGACATGCCGCTGCTCGATGCGGTGCGCTTCGGCTGCGCGACGGCCGGCATCTCGGTGACTCGGCATGGCACCGCGCCATCGATGCCGAAGCGCGCGGAGATAGACGCGTTGATTGCCCAGGACTGAAGGCCGGTCATGCAGTCGCGAAGAGCGTCCCTTGCGCGTGCTGCGGGGAAGCGAATCCCGTTAGGCGTGCCGGTTGCGGCGACTTCTTCCCGATCGCTCCCGCGGCTTGCGAGCCGAGCGCATTCGACAACAGCGCATCGGTAAAGCGGCGCGCGAGTCCGTGCTTGCGGCAGGCGGCGCGTACACGTTCGGCGACCATCTCGCGATAGCCCGCGTCCACGAAGTCAGCGCGCGCGAAGCGCTTCGTGTAGTCGTCCACAAGATGGGGGAAGTGCTCGCGAACAAAGCTCATCCACGTGGGACGCGAGCACGACTTGAGAAACAGCGGGTGCGCTCCCAGGAAGCTCGCACCCGCTGCCGCCGCGCGGCTGGCGACCGCGTCCAGCGCGCGCGGAGTGTCGTTGATTCCGGGCAGCAACGGCGAACAGAGCACGCCCGTCGTTATGCCCGCATCGCGCAGCTTCTTCACTGCAGCAAAGCGAAGATCCGGACGCCGCGCACGCGGCTCGAGCTTGCGCGCGAGCGCCGAGTCCGTCGTCGTGATTGTGAGGTGAACCACCAGCGTGTTCTTCTGCGCGATCTCGCCGAGCAGATCGATATCCCGTTCGATCAGCGTCGACTTGGTAACAATGCCGATGCGGTATCCTTCACGCCGCGCGAAGACCTCCAGAAGCGATCGCGTGATCCCCACGCGCCTCTCAACAGGCTGATAGGGATCTGTCGCCGTCCCGATGGCGATCTCCTGCTTCGGATCAATGCGCTTCAACTCCTGCTCAAGCAGCCACGCGGCGTTCTCTTTCAAATAAATCTCATGCTCAAAGGCCGCCGCCCAGGGCTGCACCGGCCCGTCGTAGGTGCCGATGGGCACATCGGCAACCGGCTCTGGCTGAAGAAACTGATGGGTGTAGCGGGCGTAACAGTAGCGGCAGCCGAACTCGCATCCGCGGAACGGATTAATGGACCAGGCGACCCAGCCCATGCGCTTCGAGACGGAGTGGTTGAGCAGGGAGCGTGCCTTCATCGCCTTGAACTCGATGAGGTGGCCGTCGTCCGCATGCGTGGCTTCAGCGGCCAGCCGCGCCAGACCGACGGGCCCGGAAGGCAGGATAGGGAAGAGGAACTGGCCGTTCGCTGGAGCTGTCTTGATTTTCGCCATTTCTTCGCCTCATTGAAGACGAGAGTAGCGGTATAGTTTGGGTGTGTCAAGGCTCACTTTTGATCTTTATTCCGGCGAATCAGGCGGAACACATCCCCTCCGAACTCATGCAGCTCGTCGTTCAGCACCGACGTCGCGAGGGACATCGCGAAGGCCTCGGATTCGTTCCCAAATCCATGGTCAACCTTCGGGTAATAGGCCGTTGTTAGCGCCGTTGCGGTCGCGATGCCCGCAAACTTCGGCCAGTTGATCGCCGGCGAGCCGTCGTTCTTCTGCGTGATTACGGTTCGCTCGGCCGCATATACCAGGCGGTGAACCGGAGTCATAGTCGGACCCATGATGTAGTAGCGCGGGTCGTCACGGAACGCAGCTGCGTAGACGCCGTAGGCGAAGAACGATTGCGTCGTCTGCTTGATGGCGAGATCGCGGAGGCGTTCTTCGAAGGCTCCTGTGTCGGTTCCCGTGTGGGGACGGCTATTGCGCCACTGGCTCCAGCCCGCGGAGAACACCGTTCCAAACGCTTCGCCCACCGTCACGCGGCTGGCGATCGACAACTTGACCTTCTCAAGCGCATCCAGCGGCTGGGCCTGCTCATACGGACGTACGACGCGGTGGTACTTGCGCGCGGGCCTTTCGACGGCGCTTTCCTCGACATTTCTCACAGGCACAACCGGCGCGTCCGGCGCGATCTCGGCGTCTGAGGTGCTGGCCGCCAGCAGCGTGCCCGGAGAGTCCGGCAATGCCGCTATCGCGGCTATGTTTTCGGCCGGTTTGGCCGCATCCGTTCTCGAATCCTGCGCTCCGGCAGACCCCACCGCCAGTGCCATCGCCAATGCGATCGGCAGCCCCGAAATGCGCCGTCTGGCGCCCGATTTGCGTACAAAGGCCCACATACTCAGGATTGGGACGACAGGCCGCAAAAGCGCGTTGTCCCGGAGAATGGTTGCCCGAAACTAGCGAAACTGGGCATTTTTCATGGGTTCCGTTGACTCTGCGAACCAATTCCGTCATACTTAGAGGGTTGTCTGTGCCTCTTGCACAGACCGCAGTCGAAACCACGCCCATGCGGTGCACTGCATGTCTCTCTGGCGCCAGCCGATCGAGGGAACCGGGGTGGGAGACGAAGGGAATTTAGAAGAGATATGGCACGTAAAGTTTCCAAGAATACAGCGAAGGCGCGCGCGCTTGTCGAGAAGCGTCCGTATGCCATCAACGAGGCAATCCCGCTGCTCCAGAAGGCGAAGTTCGCCAAGTTCGACGAGACCGTCGACCTGACCCTGCGCCTGGGTGTCGACACCCGCCACGCTGACCAGATGGTCCGCGGGACGGTCGTTCTTCCCCACGGTTTGGGCGGAAAGAGCAAGGTTGTAGCGGTCATCGCTTCGGGCGACAAGGTTCGCGAGGCCGAGGCGGCTGGCGCGGAGTTTGTTGGCGGCGAGGACCTGGTTGAGAAGATCCAGAAGGAGAACTGGACAGCTTTTGACGCGCTGATTGCGACGCCCGACATGATGCGTTCGGTCGGCCGTCTCGGGAAGGTGCTCGGCCCGCGTGGCTTGATGCCGAATCCCAAGACTGGCACGGTGACGACGGATGTTGCCGGTGCGATCCGCGAGATCAAGGCCGGTAAGGTCGAGTTCCGCGCGGACAAGACGGCGCTGGTTCATGTTCCCGTGGGCAAGCTGAGCTTCACGCCGGACAAGCTTGAGGCCAACGCGATGACGGTCGTTTCCGCTGTTGTGAAGGCGAAGCCGTCAGCGGCGAAGGGCAAATACATCAAGCGGATTGTGCTGAGCTCCACGATGGGCCCCGGCATTGAGCTGCAGGCCGAGACCGCGGATATCGCGACCAAGGCGTAACGACTGGGGCGTAAGCCCCGCATGCGCGGGCGGAATGTAGCATCGCGCCAGGAATATTGAGCCGTCCCGCAGCTAAAGGCGCGAGCGGCAACTGGAAGGCAAGGGTTTTCTCATGGCACTCAGTAAGTCAAAGAAGAACGAGAAGGTGAAGCAGCTCGCATCTGAGCTGGAGACTTCGACCTCGGCCATCATCGGAACCTTCACCGGCCTCACCGCCGCGAAGGACTTCGAACTGCGCAAGACGATTCGCGCGGCGGGCGGACGTTACCACGTTGTGAAGAACAAGCTGGCGGCGAAGTCGGCGCAGGGCACGAAGGTTGAGAAGGCGCTGCAGGGACTGAAGGGTGTCAGCTCAGTGGCTTACACCTCGGGCGACCCGGTCGCGCTGGCCAAGGCGCTCTCGACCTGGGTGAAGGACAACGCGGAGTTCACCTTCAAGCTTGGCATCGTCGACGGCAAGGTCATCAATGTCCAGGAGATTCAGTCGCTCGCGACCCTCCCGGGCAAGGAGGAGCTCTTCTCGAAGCTGCTCTTCCTGATCAACGCTCCGGCGACGCGTCTGGCCACCGTGATCAATGCGACCGGCCGCAACCTGGCTGTCGTGGTGAACCAGGCTGTCGAACAGAACAAGCTCGGCGGTGGCGCTGGCGAAGCTCCCCAGGCCGAGGCGAAGGCAGAGGGCAAGTCTGAGCCGGCGGCTGACAAGGCCGCGGCCACCGAAGCTGAAGCGCATGTGGAGGAGTCCCAGGCGGGCGAGCAGCCCTCCGGCGCGGCTCAGCCGGAGAATTCGACGGCATCGCAGGGCGGCGCGGCCGCTGGCGAAGCGCCGGTCGAAGGCAAATAAGTTTCGCCGTTCTGAGCTTCGGGGGCGCTGGTCTGGGCGCAACGGAAACCCGGAGGTGAGGGGCGGCAACCTTGGGCGCGAGCCCTGGGAAATGCAATCGGAAACACCGAGTTTTAGAAATTAGCAGTAACTGGAGAACAAAATGGCAGACATTCAGCAGTTGGAAGATCAGATCGTTAGCCTCACCCTGCTCGAGGCTTCAGAGTTGGTGAAGAAGCTCGAAGAGCGTCTTGGCGTTTCGGCGGCTGCGGCCACCGTTGCGGCGGCTCCGGCAGCGGGCGGCCCTGCGGCTCCGGCAGCCGAGGAGAAGACCGAGTTCACCGTCATCCTCAAGGATGCCGGAGCGAACAAGATCAACACCATCAAGGCAGTGCGCGAGGTCACCTCGCTTGGTCTCAAGGAGGCCAAGGACCTGGTCGACGGCGCTCCCAAGCCTCTGAAGGAGAACATCTCGAAGGAAGATGCGGCAGCCATCGCCAAGAAGTTCGAAGGCGTCGCGACCGTCGAGATCAAGTAAATTCACGACTTTCGTGAATTTACGGGGAGGGCGACCGGCTTTAGTCGGCGCCAGCCTCAGCCTTCGTAAGGGTAAGGTTATTCAGGACTTTAGTCCTGGCTGGCCACAGAAATAAGAATGCAGTGACCGGTCGGTATCGTCGGGGCTTCGGCTTCGGCGGTACCGTTCTGGCACTTCACTTGCATTCTTGTGTATGTTTACTGTATCCTTACCAATGGGCGAGGATCGCGGCTGCTAACGGGCGCAGCCGTTACGAGCAAGGGCTCGGTGATCCACATACCAGGCATTCGTGATACGGCACCAGTATTCGGCGGCGAAGTAAGGCAGCAGAAGTTTCCTAGCATTATCCGGTTCATCCTGCGGATTGGGACGCAGGCTACGGAGCCGGCCATCCTGTGGTTCGAGCGGCGGATCCACAGGGTGAAACGTCTGACCAAGCGGCAAACTCTTGAGGCCTTGCGGCGGGCTCTCAAAGGGCGGCGACTATACAGCGTTTCGACCTACATTCTGAACCAAGAGATCAATCCGCGCTCTTCGGGCATCCGCGCCCGCAGGGCGTTTTCGGCGTCTTTGCAAGCACCTAACGCCGCGCGCTCATGCCGGACCTTCTGTCCTGCGTAGCGCCTTTTGTAGCAGCTTCCCATGTGGAAGCGAAATACCAAGTTTGTACCTCGCAGAATGCTTCGCGGGGAGCAGCACAGCGCGCCTTGGGCGTGGCCGGTAAACGAGGACGGTCACCCCGAACGGGCGCAACAGCAAGTCCAAGCGAAAGAGATCGTCCGACCGGCGGCTTCTTCTCGCTCCCTCGAGCCCAGCAACTGGCCCCACAACCCGGGGCCGAGCAACAGGAGAGCTCATGTCCGACTCGACCAACCAGAACGAATTGCGTGCGGTTCGTACCCGTCTCGACTTTTCGAAGATTCCAACCAGCATTCAGATTCCAAACCTCATCGAGGTCCAGCGCCGCAGCTACGAGCGCTTCCTGCAGATGGATAAGCTGCCCCAGGAGCGCGAAGACAACGGCCTGCAGTCTGTTTTTACATCCGTCTTCCCCATCACTGACTTCCGCAATGTCTCCGAGCTGGAGTTTGTCGACTACACGATCGGCAACTGGGAGTGCAAGTGCGGGTACCTCAAGGGCCTGAACCACCTGCGCACCGCCTGCTCGAACTGCGGGCACATGGTGATCACCGACCCGTTCCACCCGGGCGACGTCCTTTGCAAGTTCTGCGGAACCTACAACAAGAACACCCCCGACTTCTGCACCAAGTGCGGCGATCCCGTCGGCCTGCAGCTGAAGTATGACCAGGCAGAGTGCGAAGAGCGCGGCATGACCTACTCCGCGCCGCTCAAGGTCACCATCCGTCTCAAGATTTACGACAAGGACCCCGAGACTGGTGTGAAGTCCCTGCGCGATATGAAGGAGCAGGAGGTCTTCTTTGGCGACATTCCGCTGATGTCGGCCAACGGAACCTTCATCGTCAACGGCACCGAGCGCGTTATCGTCTCGCAGTTGCACCGTTCGCCCGGCGTCTTCTTTGAGACCGCGAACAACCGCACCTACTTCCTCGGCAAGATCATTCCGTACCGCGGCTCATGGGTGGAGTTCGAGTACGACCAGAAGAACACGCTCTACGTCCGCATCGACCGCAAGCGCAAGTTCCTGGGCACCATCTTCCTGCGGGCTCTCGGCCTTCGTACTGACGAGGAGATCCTCAAGACCTTCTACACGGTCGACACGATCAGCGTGAAGGACGCGAAGCTCCACTGGACCGTCACGTCCGAGGACAAGCCAACGCATCTCGTGGGCACGCGTTCCACCTCTGCCATCCACGGTGGCAAGGGCGCGCACGAGGAGATCGTCTCCTCTGGCAAGAAGATCGGTGCCTCCGCGCTGAAGCACATCCGTGCGGCCGGCATCCAGTCCGTCGAGGTTGAGACCTCCGAGTTCGAGGGCGCGATGACCGCCTCCGACGTCGTCGACATGACGACCGGCGAGCTGCTCTACGAAGCCAACGCTGAGCTCACCGCTGACAAGCTGCACAAGATCCTGCAGTCCGGCGTTACTTCGTTCGAGGTCTTCTTCCCCGAGCGCGACGACGTCGGCAACATCATCTCCAACACGCTGCGCCGTGACTCCGTTCGCAAGCCTGAGGAAGCTCTCATCGAGATCTACCGCAAGCTGCGTCCGGGCGATCCTCCGACGCTTGACACCGCGACTGCGCTCTTCGAAGGCATGTTCTTCGATCCGCGCAAGTACGACTTCTCGCGCGTCGGCCGTCTGAAGTTCAACATCAAGCTGTACGAGAACCAGGAAGCCACCGGTCTCGACAAGCGCACGCTGACGCCTGAGGACTTCTACGGAACCATCCGTTACCTCCTCAAGCTGCGCAAGAACATCGGCCTCGTCGACGACATCGACCACCTTGGCAACCGCCGCGTTCGCGCGGTCGGTGAGCTCATGGAGAACCAGTTCCGCATCGGTCTAGTTCGCATGGAGCGCGCGATCAAGGAAAAGATGTCGGTCTACCAGGAGATGTCGACGGCCATGCCGCACGACCTCATCAACGCCAAGCCCGTCATGGCCGCGATCCGCGAGTTCTTCGGTTCATCGCAGCTCTCGCAGTTCATGGACCAGACCAACCCGCTCTCGGAGATCACGCACAAGCGCCGCCTGTCGGCCCTTGGACCTGGCGGTCTGTCGCGTGAGCGTGCAGGCTTTGAGGTCCGCGACGTTCATCCGACGCACTACGGCCGCATCTGCCCGATTGAGACGCCGGAAGGCCCGAACATCGGACTGATCAGCTCCCTCAGCTGTTTCGCTCGCATCAACGAGTACGGCTTCATCGAGTCGCCCTACCGTCGCGTCAAGGACGGCAAGGTGCTCGACTACGTTGCCGTCTCGAATGCCGGCGAGTCCGGGCTCCGTCAGGGCGACACGCTTGAGATCAATGAGGCTCAGAAGCTGAACAAGCAGCTCAAGAAGGATGGAAAGCGCACCATTGACTTCGAGCCCTTCAGCTTCTATCTCTCCGCGTGGGAGGAAGATCGCCACACGATCGCGCAGGCCAACATCGATCTCGATGCCGAAGGCAAGATCACCGAGGACCTGGTCAACGCCCGTAAGCAGGGCAACTTCGTTCTCGTGCCGAAGGCGGAGGTCGATTACATCGACGTCTCGCCGAAGCAGCTCGTCTCCGTGGCCGCCTCGCTCGTGCCGTTCCTTGAGCACGACGACGCGAACCGCGCGCTGATGGGCGCGAACATGCAGCGCCAGTCGGTTCCTCTGCTCGTCTCTGAGGCACCGTATGTCGGCACCGGCATGGAGGGCGTCACCGCGCGCGACTCCGGCGCCGTCATCCTGGCCAAGCGCAACGGCATCGTGGACTCGGTCGACTCCGAGCGCATCATCGTGCGCGTCGAAGGCGAGCATCACCCCACGCAGCTCTCGCGTGAGGTCGGCTCCGACATCTACCAACTCACGAAGTTCAAGCGCTCCAACCAGAACACCTGCATTAACCAGAAGCCGATCGTTCGCAAGGGCGACCGCGTGCTGAAGGGGCAGGTGATCGCGGACGGTCCGTGCACGGAGCAGGGCGAGCTTGGCCTCGGCCGCAACGTGCTCGTCGCGTTCACACCGTGGCGCGGTTACAACTTCGAGGACGCGATCCTGATCTCCGAGAAGCTTGTGAAGGAGGACTACTACACCTCCATTCACATCGAGGAGTTTGAGATCGAGGCTCGCGACACGAAGCTCGGACCGGAGGAGATCACGCGTGATATCCCCAACGTCTCCGAGCATGCATTGCGCGATCTCGACGAGAGCGGCATCATCCGCATTGGCGCGAAGATTTCGCACAACGACATCCTCGTCGGCAAGGTCACGCCGAAGGGCGAGACGCAGCTCACTCCTGAGGAGAAGCTGCTCCGCGCCATCTTCGGTGAGAAGGCCGGCGACGTGCGCGACGCCTCGCTCACCTGCCCTCCGGGCATTGAGGGTACGGTCGTCGACGTCCGCATCTTCTCCCGCAAGGGACAGGAGAAGGACCAGCGCGCTCTGCAGATTGAGCAGGAGATGATCGAGAAGCTCGAGCGCAACCTCGCCGATGAGATTCGAATTCTCACCGACGAGCGCCTCAAGCGCCTCGAAGCCATCCTCGGCTCGAAGGAAGTCCAGGCCGACCTGCACGACGAGCGCACCAATAAGAAGCTGCTCTCGAAGGGCGACATCCTCGACCGCGACACGATCGAGCTCATCTCCACGCGCAACCTGAAGCGTATCCGCTACGCCGACAAGGACCCGCGCGTGAACGAGCAGATCGACGAGATCGAAGAGATGACCTCACGTCAGATCGACGTTCTCCGCAAGATCACCAACGAAAAGATCACCAAGATGGGCAAGGGCGACGAGCTCTCACCCGGCGTGATCAAGATGGTGAAGGTCTACATTGCCATGAAGCGCAAGCTCTCGGTCGGTGACAAGATGGCCGGTCGCCACGGTAACAAGGGCGTCATCTCGCGGATCCTGCCGGAAGAGGATATGCCGTACCTCCCCGACGGAACGCCTGTCGAGATCGTTCTCAACCCGCTCGGTGTGCCGTCGCGTATGAACGTCGGTCAGATCCTCGAGACGCACCTCGGCTGGGCCGCGCATGACCTTGGAGCCAAGGTTGCGAAGCTCGTCGAGAACTTCCAGCAGGCTTCCGAAGTTCGCGAGGTCTTCAAGGAGGAGTTCAAGAACACCGCTGCACTCAACCAGCTTCTCGAACTTGATGACGAGCAGACTCTGCGCGTCGCCAAGGGCATGAAGAAGGGCATCTGGTTCGGCACCGCTGTGTTCGATGGCGCGCGCGAGACCGAGATCAAGGCACTGCTCGCAGCAGCGGGTCTGCCCTCATCGGGTAAGAGCGCTCTGATCGATGGCATGACAGGTGAGACATTCGAGCAGCCGGTGACGGTCGGCTACATCTACATGCTCAAGCTGTCGCACCTTGTCGACGACAAGATCCACGCCCGCTCCATCGGACCGTACTCCCTCATCACGCAGCAGCCGCTGGGTGGCAAGGCGCAGTTCGGTGGACAGCGCTTCGGTGAGATGGAGGTCTGGGCGCTCGAAGCTTATGGCGCCGCCTACATCCTGCAGGAGCTCCTGACCGCCAAGTCCGACGACGTTTACGGCCGCACCAAGATCTACGAGGCCATCGTCAAGGGTGAGGCTGCCATCGAGCCTGGCGTGCCCGAGTCGTTCAACGTGCTCATCCGTGAGCTGCAGTCGCTCTGCCTCGACGTCGAGCTGGTCAAAGTAAACGGCACGCACGACGAAGGCATCCCTGCACTGCCGGAGCTGGCCGTAGCCGATTAGCCAATCCGCCCACCTCTGCTCTTCCTGAGCTTGCGTAACGGCAGGGAAGAGCAGAGGACAGGGCGATGACCAAAGATTCAGTGACCGCAGACCACCGCAGTCACAACGCAATAAGCAGCAGTACAGCAGCGAAGCTCGCAACAGGCTCTCAGAACCCGAGAGAGCGAACCAAAAAGTTGGCATCGAGCTAAGCACTGCAACGGAGAGAAAAAACATGTTCCGCTCCAGCCCCTTCGAGCTCGCCGGTCCCATCACCGACTTCGACTCCATTAAGATTCAGCTCGCCTCGCCCGAGAAGATCCGCTCGTGGTCGCACGGCGAAGTCACCAAGCCCGAGACCATCAACTACCGCACCTTCAAGCCGGAGCGCGATGGCCTGTTCTGCGCCCGCATCTTCGGCCCCATCACCGATTGGGAGTGCCTCTGCGGCAAGTACAAGCGCATGAAGCACCGCGGAGTGATCTGCGACAAGTGCGGCGTTGAAGTCACGCTGTCCAAGGTCCGCCGCGAGCGTCTCGGCCACATCGAGCTCGCCAGCCCCTGCTCGCACGTGTGGTTCTTCAAGGGCCTGCCCTCGCGCATCGGCCACCTGCTCGACATCTCGCTGCGTGAGCTCGAGGCCGTCCTCTACTTCGAGTCCTACGTTGTCGTCGATCCAGGCGACGCGCCGGTCAAGGAGCGCGAGGTCATCAAGGACGAGAACCGCTTCCGCGAGCTCGACCAGCAGTATCGCCCCTCCGGCTTCAAGGCCATGATGGGCGCCGAGGCCATCAAGGAGCTTCTCAAGCGCGTCGAGATCCAGGAGCTTGCTATCGAGCTCCGCGAGCGCATGAAGACCGAGACCTCGCTGCAGAAGAAGCTCAAGTACTCCAAGCGTCTCAAGGTTGTCGAGGCCTTCCGCAAGTCCGACAATAAGCCGCAGTGGATGATCCTCGACGTGATCCCCGTGATCCCGCCCGAGCTTCGTCCGCTCGTGCCACTGGATGGCGGCCGCTTCGCGACCTCGGATCTCAACGATCTGTATCGCCGCGTCATCAACCGCAACAACCGCCTCAAGAAGCTCATGGACCTCCATGCGCCTGAGGTCATCGTGCGCAACGAGAAGCGCATGCTGCAGGAGGCCGTCGACGCTCTGTTCGACAACGGTCGCCGCGGCCGCGTTCTCCGCGGTGCGAACAACCGTCCGCTGAAGTCGCTCTCTGACACCCTCAAGGGCAAGCAGGGCCGCTTCCGTCAGAACCTCCTCGGCAAGCGCGTCGACTACTCCGGCCGTTCCGTTATCGTCGTCGGCCCCGAGCTCAAGCTGCACCAGTGCGGTCTTCCCAAGAAGATGGCGCTCGAGCTTTTCAAGCCGTTCATCTATCACCGCCTGGAGCAGACCGGCCACTGCACCACCATCAAGCAAGCCAAGGAGATGGTGGAGCTGCAGGAGCCCATCGTGTGGGACATCCTCGAGGAGGTCATCAAGGACCATCCCGTGCTGTTGAACCGCGCTCCGACGCTGCACCGCCTCGGCATCCAGGCCTTCGAGCCTGTGCTCGTCGAGGGCAAGGCCATCAAGATTCACCCGCTCGTCTGCACCGCCTTCAACGCGGACTTCGACGGCGACCAGATGGCCGTGCACATTCCGCTGTCTCCTGAGGCGCAGATTGAGGCTTCGGTCCTCATGCTCGCGTCGCACAACATCCTGTCGCCGGCCTCCGGCCAGCCCATCACCGTGCCCACGCAGGACATGGTGCTCGGCCTCTACTATCTGACCAAGTCCAAGGTTGGCGCCGTAGGTGAAGGCCGTGCCTTTGCCAACGTCGAAGAGGTCCTCATGGCGCTCGAGGCCAAGCAGGTGGAGACGCTCTCGCCGATCCGCCTCCGCTACACCGGCCCCGTGCTCGACATGACCACGGCCTACGACGACCAGGACATCACGCACACCGAGCCCGTGCACTTCAACAAGCAGTACATCTCCACCACGGTCGGCCGCGCCATCCTCAATGACGCGCTGCCTGAGGGGATCCCGTTCATCAACGGCCTGCTCAAGAAGAAGGGCATCGGGCAGCTGGTCAACTACTGCTACCTCAACCTCGGCCTCGAGGTCACAGTCCGCGCGCTCGACCGCATCAAGGAGCTTGGCTTCCAGTACGCCACCCGCTCCGGTCTGTCGGTCGGCTTCGATGACATGGTCATCCCCGAGTCGAAGTACACCGTCGTTGCCGACGCTGAAAAGCAGGTCATCGCTCTGCAGGGCCAGTATCTCGAAGGCTCCATCACCAACCAGGAGCGCCAGAACAAGGTCACGCAGCTGTGGTCTGGTGTCACCGACCGCGTCGCCGACGAAATGTTCAACAACATGAAGAAGGCGGACAAGGAAGGAGCCATGAACCCGATCTACATCATGGCTGACTCCGGAGCCCGTGGTTCCAAGCAGCAGATCCGTCAGCTCTCCGGCATGCGCGGCCTTATGGCCAAGCCGTCCGGCGAGATCATCGAGTCGCCCATCAAGGCCAACTTCCGCGAGGGTCTCACCGTGCTCGAGTACTTCATCTCGACCCACGGCGCCCGCAAGGGTCTGGCTGACACGGCGCTCAAGACCGCTGACTCCGGCTACCTCACCCGCCGACTTGTTGACGTGGCTCAAGATGTGATCATCTCCGAGCACGACTGCGGCACCGTCGAGGGCATCTACGTCACCCCGATCATCGAGGCCGGCGAGACCATCGAGCCGCTGCGCGACCGCATCATCGGCCGCGTGTCACTCGAAAAGCTCAAGGACTTCGAGGGCAAGGTCATCGTCGATATCAATGAAGAGATCGACGAAGACAAGGCCTCCGCTGTTCAGGCTGCGGGCATCGAGCGTGTCAAGATTCGCTCGGTTCTCACCTGCGAGTCCAAGCGCGGTTGCTGCATCCTTTGCTACGGCCGTAACCTCGGCTCGGGCAAGATGGTGGAGATGGGCGAGGCCGTTGGCGTCATCGCGGCGCAGTCCATCGGCGAGCCCGGAACGCAGCTCACCATGCGTACCTTCCACGTCGGCGGCACAGCCTCCCGCGTGGCGGATGCCTCGCACCTCGAAGCCAAGAACGCCGGCAAGACGCACTTCATCAACCTGGTCACCGTCCGCTCCAAGGAAGGCGGCCTGGTTGTCATGAACCGCTCCGGTTCTCTCGCCATCATCGACGAGAAGGGCCGCGAGAAGGAGCGTTACGCTCTCGTCTACGGCGCCAAGCTCCGCGTTGAGGACGGACAGGAGGTCAAGCTCGGCACCCTGCTCGGCGAGTGGGATCCGTACACCTTCTCCATCCTTACGGAGATCGCCGGCACCGTGCAGTTCAAGGACTTGCAGGAAGGTGTCACTGTCAACGAAGAGATCGACGAGGTCACTGGCCTCTCCCGTCTCGTCGTCTCCGAGTCCGCCGATGAGAAGCGCCAGCCGGCAATTCTCATCAAATCCGGCAAGGGAACGCAGAAGCGCTACCTCATGCCGTCACGCGCCTACCTCATGGTGCAGGACGGTGACGAGGTTCATCCTGGCGACATTCTCGCCAAGATCCCGCGCGAAACCACCCGCACCAAGGACATCACCGGCGGTCTGCCGCGAGTCGTCGAGCTCTTCGAGGCCCGCAAGCCGCGCGATCCGGCGATCATCTCCAAGATCGACGGCGTGGTCCGCTTCGGCGATGTCACCAAGGGTCAGCGCAAGGTCTACGTCACCGCCGACAATGGGCAGGAAGAGGAGTACAGCGTTCCGCGCGGTGTCTACGTCAACGTGCAGGAAGGCGAACGCCTCCGTGCCGGTGACGCACTCATCGACGGCCCGCGCAATCCGCACGACATCCTTGAGGTCCTCGGCGAGCGCGAGCTTCAGCAGTACCTCGTCAACGAAATCCAGGAGGTCTACCGTCTCCAGGGCGTGTCCATCTCGGACAAGCACATCGAGACGATCGTCCGCCAGATGCTTCGCTGGGTGAAGATCGAAGAGGTTGGCGACTCCAACTTCCTGCTCGAGCAGCAGATCGATCGCTTCCGCTTCAACAACGAAAACCAGCGTGTGTTGATGGACGGTGGCCGCCCCGCAATCGGTCGTCCGCTGCTCCTCGGCATCACCAAGGCGTCGCTCTCCACCGACAGCTTCATCTCGGCGGCGAGCTTCCAGGAGACCACCCGCGTGCTCACCGAAGCCAGCATCAACGGCTCGATCGACGCGCTGCGCGGCCTCAAGGAGAACGTCATCGTCGGCCGCCTCATCCCCGCCGGCACCGGTATGGACTACTACCGCAACGTCCAGCTCTCCCCGGAGCTCGAGGAAGCGGCAGCCCAGATCCAGGCCGAGGTCCAGGAGGCCCACGAAGCCGAAGAGCGCGAGCTCGAAGCGATGCGCATGGAAGGCGAACAGGAAGAACTCGGCGCCGAAACCATCTAACCCAACGCGAGAAGCACTGCGCGCCAGAAACCAAAGGAGCGGACTCCAAAAGAGTCCGCTCCTTTTTTCGTTGAAAATCGCGTTACTGTGGAGAGTATGAGGCAAGCACACACGTTGAAGTACCTGATCCGTTTTGTTTCCGCATTTGCAATTTGCGTAACAGCTCTTTGCGTTTCCGCGCAGGTCCGCACGATCGATACTCCTGTAGCCACGCTACGGCTGTCAGAGAGGAACGGCGATCTCATCGGCGTGCACTGGAAGAATCCTGAACTCGACATCATCGGTGAAGCCCGTCTCGGTGAGAACTTTCGCATCCTTCTTCCGCAGAAGGACTATGAGGCGAATTACTTCAACAGCCGTGACCAACGCGTAAGCCACATCGAGCCAATACCCGGCGGAGTCCTGTGCACGTACGATTCGCTGCGCAATGATCGAGAGTCCCTGCCCGTCAAAGTCCAGTACCGTATCGAGGCTGTGGATGCGCAGATTCACTTCTCAATCGCGGTCGACAATCCGACGGACCGCAAACTCGCGGAAGTGATGTACGGCATCATCGGTGGACAAAAAGGCATTGGCGATCGGGCCGACACGCGGTCGATGATCCCCGGTGCGAACGACAACATTTCTCCCGCACTTTTCACTCAGTTCCGTGGCGGCTTTCGCGGAGGCAATTTCGGCATACCCTACGACGCCATGACCTTCACCTACCCCGGGGGCATGTCGATGGGCTGGATCGATATCTATAACCCAAAGGCCGGCATCGGCTATTACTACGCCAACGAGGATCCTGAGACTCGCCTGATGCTGCTGGACATGGAGCTGCGGCCGTTTTCGAAGGGCTCAGATCCCAGGGATGACTGGCCTTCACCTTCTGAACTGCCCCCGGGAGATCCCATTGGCATGACGATGGGATGGGTCAACCTCCCATACCTCAGCCACGGAACATTCACGTCTGGCCCCATCGCGCTCGAGGTCCACACCGGAGACTGGCACGAGGCCAGCAAGATTTACCGGTCATGGTTCGACCAGCACTTCACGGTCGAGCGGCCGCCCGACTGGCTTCGGAAAGAAAATGCATGGCAGTCCATCATTCTCTTCAACGGCGAAGATGTAGTACTGCATCGCTTCAACGAACTTCCGAAGCTCGCCGCCGACGCCAAAAAATATGGAATCACCACCTTTGAAATTCTTGGCTGGGACATCGGCGGTATCGATCGCGGATACCCGCAGTATCAGCCGGACCCGCGACTCGGCACGCCGGAAGAATTTCGCAAGGCCCTCGCGGATGTCCGCGCCATCGGCGTTCACCCACTCATCTTCTCCAATATTGATGTAGCCGATACGGCCACCCCGCTCTTCCAGAACAATCTCAAGCAATATGCTGTCGAGGGTCGCTATGCGCCGGACTGGACTCATTTCGGTTGGGGAGAAGGCACGATCGGCGGCCGCGCCGGGCTGGCGCGATCGGAGATGACACTCGTCAGTCCTGCCCACCCCGAATTCAGAAAGTTCGAGATGGACCAATACATGCAGCTCGTTCGTGACGGCGCAGAAGGCTTCCAGCTCGACAAGTCGGCCGGTTCAGCCGTGCTGGACTTCAACAAAACACTTTCCGTCTCCCCTGACAAGTCGCTCGTGCCCAGCATCCTTGAAACCTTCAAGCAGTTGCTCGCCAACGCCCGCACGATCACTCCGGATTTCTCTCTCGCCGGCGAGGTGTGGTTCGACCGATCGATGCCTTACATCGACGTCTCCTACATGCGCATGGGAAGCATCGATATCGGATCGCCGGTTTTGAAATACACCTTTCCCGAGTGGACTGCGACGCTCTTCGGCGAAACCCCCGGCGACTACCATCAAATGAATAACGGCATGCGCTATGGATTCGTGTGGGACCTGTCACCTCTCCACTACACCACCTCCGTCGACAACCCACTCACGCGACCGCTTGCCCGCTACGTCAGCGAGCTAATAAGGATCCGCAAGGAATACGCGGACCTGCTGTTTTTCGGACGATTCAACGACAGGATGGGCGCAACGGTTCACGGCGGCCCCAATGTCCGCTACTCCGTCTTCAAGCCATTGAAAGCAGGCCAGAGCGGAGAAGCATGCGTGGTGGTTAACTTCGACACTACACCGCAGACCGTTGACGTGAACCTCGATGGCGCCTCCGGCCAGGTCGAGGTAGCCACGCCCTTCCATGCCGACCACGCCGAGACGTTACCCGTTCGGCTCACGATTCCTCCGCAACAGCTCGCCGTAATCGTGAAACGATAACCCGCCTGCGCGTCTGATGTAGGTGAAGCCACGAAACCACTTCGCGCAAAAAAGAGGCGGACTCTTTCGAGTCCGCCTTCGCGTGTTGCTTTCCCATGAGGCTCGACTACTCTTGACTGCTCAACCCCAGACAGACGGCGGCACGGTGATCGGGCTTGCCGGCACCAATGTCGCAACAGAAACATGGGGCCAACTAAGCGGACCGAAGTTCAGCAAAACCGTTTGCGAGTACTGGATCTGGGCCGATGTAAACGTGATGGTACGCGGTGTAGTAATCGCTATCGGCGGTGAAACCGAGAACGTCGGGGTGGGAAGCCCAAGAACTGCTGTTTGAGGCTTCAGTATCTGGGTTTGGCCAGGCTTTGAAATGGGCACCAGAATCGTGTGCTCCACCTCCTCAATCCAGAATGTCGCCGTTAGCTGGATTGATTGCGCATTGGGGTTGGTCCCGGTCGCATCGCCTTGCAGAAAAGCGATATTGTCCGTGCCGCCGCCAAACGCTGGTGGAACCGGTGGTTGCGTGGTGCTAATAGAGATCGTCGTCGTTGACTTGATCGTCTGATTTTTGATGGCGTTGCGAAGAACCGAATTCGGATCAGTGATCATCGCTTGCCATTGGGCGATTGTCAGAGAGCTGAACGGCGCCACGGAAAGATTCTGCGGAATCCGCCTGGTCCCCTGGTTAGCAGCATCCTGATTCTGAAAGGGCACCTTGTTTCCGGGCTGGCCCCTGAAGAAAGGCGTGATATCCACCGCAGGTATGTTCGGCGGCCCATTCGTCACCGTTGAGGTCCCCTGCGCTTCGATCGTTGTGCCGTGAGGGATTGACCCCATCCGCACGACGGTTGCCGGATCTTGCGGGGCAGTGGTGGCCGGAACAGCCATCCACAATCCTGGTTCCGCATGAATGCCAACGGGTGCTGTTGGAATGGTTACATCCTTGATCGTTTGCAGGTAGGGCACACCATTCAGCGAAATATCCGCCTGCGTGCTGGAGCCTCGGTTCGGAACTGTGCCCAGAGAAGGTGAAAACGTGAGGCTCTCCGAGGTGAGATTCAACTCCAGAACATTGTCCGCCGGATCGGTGGTTGTAATGGGCCCAGGCATCGGCGTCGGTGTAGCCCCGCTGTCAGGCCGAAAAATCGTGTTGAATCCGCCGCCGATCCATTCACCTATGAACGCTGCAAGGGGCCCAAGTGGTGGAGGCGCCGGTGCTACAGGGATGGGTTCGCCGATAACGCGAATGGGCGGCACTGCTCCAAACTCGAAATCGGTTGGAATAGCAATAGTAGCTGTGGTTTTTACCTGATCGGCCATATCGTCTCTCCTGGCTTGCTAGAAAGAAACCGGCCCGTGATGATGCCGCAGTATTATCCCTCGGTAACCGCTTGTCAATTACGAATAGTGCCTTATCGTCGATTACGAAAGCGAAGTGCACAAGGCCCGGTGCAACGCATTAGCGGAGCCTCTGCCAGTCATCCCAGAGCCCTTTGCAGACGTCCATTCATTGCGTCTTTTGTGATGAGTGGATATCAGCACACGGCTCGCTGGTGGCTGCCCGTCGCGTACATAACTCTTGGATTAATCGAAGACGACGCCGGAACGGCAGCGATGCGTTGCGAGGGTACCTGAATAACCCGACAGGACACGAAAGTAACTCCCAACGGTGCTCCGGCGCACTATTTTTCGTGCATCTAACCGACTCAGCCTCATGTACAACTAAGGGCCTGTCCCGGATTGGTCGAGGTAATTTCCGTTGGCGAGGAAAGATATGTTGCGGCACATACACCACGCAGGAATTGCCTTCGGCTTCTCACTCGGCTTCTTGTTGCTCCAGGGATGCTCCACCGGTCCGAGTCAGCAGACACCGACCACGCCGCCGCCAACGAATGCGACGGTGATCAAACACATCGTCGTGATCATGCAGGAGAATCGCAGTACCGACAACCTGTTCAACGGCTTTCCCGGCGCCGACACCGCCCAGTCCGCGATGCAGAAGGGCAAATCCGTCCCGCTGCAGCCGATTCCGTTTGAGCAGGGATCAGACCTCGATCACAGCCACCCCGGATGGTTTGCCGACTATGACAACGGGCTAATGGATAACTTCGGGCACGTCACCACGGACTATCCTGTAGCGAACCTTGCGCTAGCCTATGTACCGCAGTCTGAAACCGTGCCGCTTTTCACGCTCGGCGAGGCCTACACCTTCGGCGACCGCATGTTTCAGTCCAACAGCGGTCCGAGCTTTGTCGCGCACCAGTACATGATTGCCGGTCAGTCTCAGGGTGCAGATGAAAATCCCGCTCCTGTAACTGATCAGTGGGGATGCGACGCCAAGCCGACAACGACCGTAGCTCTGATCGGCCCTAACGGAACAGACCTCCCCGGCGTCTTCCCCTGCTTTGACTATCAAACGATCGCCGACACTCTGGACGCAAAGGGCATCACGTGGAAGTACTACGCTCCGCCGCTCGCCACAGGTGGCTGGGCACTAGGCGGCGGCGTCTGGTCCGCATTTCAGGCGATCAAGCACATCCGTTATGGTCCTGACTGGTCCAACAATGTCATCTCGCCCGCGCCTCAGGTGCTCACCGACATTGCGGCCGGCAAGCTGGCTCAGGTTACGTGGATTGTGCCGGCGTATACCTACTCCGATCACGCTGGTCCAGGCCAGACTTCAGAAGGTCCCGACTGGGTTGCAAACATCGTGAACGCCATCGGGGCCAGCCCGTTCTGGGACTCCACCGTAATCTTCATCAGCTGGGACGATTGGGGAGGCTGGTACGATCACGTTCCCCCGCCGCAGGTCGACAACATGGGCCTCGGCTTCCGCGTTCCGCTCATCATCGTTTCGCCTTACGCGAAACACGGTTACGTCTCGCACCAGGTTCACGAGTTCAGCGGCTTCCTCAAATACACCGAAGAGGTCTTCAACTTACCGAGCCTCGGCCAACGCGATGTGAACGCCGACGACTTCTCGGACTGCTTCGACTACACACAAACACCTGAGCCGTACACCCAGGTTCCGGTGACATTCAAGCCGTCATTTTTCGTAGCCAACAAGGACCACTCGCCGCCCGACAACGATTAGCGGAAACATCTCCATCCAGAAAGCGATCCGATGCGCCTTGCCAACGTTCTATTGTTGTTCGTCACATTCATTGCATCCGTAGCGTTACTCGCGGTCATGCAGAGACGGCATCTGATCCGGCGCTTGTCTCTCTTTGCCGCACTGTTGCTGCTCTATATCCTGCGCGCCGCCATCCTCCAGGTGGGAATGAAGGTGTTCGATCCGGCGAGTTACTTCCAGGTCGCATCCTTGATGTCGCTCTTTGATTTGGCCTTGCAGCTTGCCATCGCCTACTCTCTCACGCGCAGATTCATTCAGTCCCGGGTCACTCGTCACGCGGGCCGAAGGTTGCGCGATTCTGCATTGTTTCTATTCGCGGCCGCGTTGCTAATAGCCGGCGGCCTCACAATGCTGCTCGTCTCCGTTCTACCTGATCTTTCTCCGGCCCCGCTCGACAGGGGAGCAGTATTCACTGGATTCGTCTTTCTCTTTCTGCTCGTTCTGCCGAAACGAAGCGACAACACTGCAGAACGCCGTCTCCTCCTGGGCTTCTGGATCGTCAGCGTGGCGAGCATCCTCTCGCAGTCCGGCAGAACATTGGCGGCCTCACAACATGACGCCCGGCTCTTTCTCGTTTGGGCTTACGCCAACAGCCTCGTGTGGGTTGGAGTGCTTGTCTTCTGGATTCTCCGATTGCGGGACACCTCGCCTGCAACCCGTCCACTCCCGGATGGGGTCCCGGCGATGGCTAGCTAACAGGCCGGAAAATGTCCCGAAACGCTTCCAGTCGGTAGCTTATCTTTTACGGCCCGAGCTGGAAAAGGTGGGATATCGTTTGCATAGCAAACGATACGCTGAGGTTGCGGTCGCGTCCTCGGGTTTGATCCTGACTCAAAGGAGTCCTGGATGCATGCGCGTCTGATCCGCCGCATACTCTTTATCCTGGCCCTCCTGAGTCTCATTGTCGGCGTCGGTACGACAGGCTTCGTCCTCATCGAGCACTATTCGTGGTTCGACGCCTTCTACGTCACCATATCTACCATCACGACAATCGGTTATCCGGAGCCCAGGCCGCTGAGCCATGCCGGCCGTGTGTTCAACACCTTCCTGATCCTGTTTGGTGTGACTGGAATGTTCGTATCTGTCGGTGCCATGGCGCAAACAATCATCGAGCTTGAGTTGCAAGGTCTCTTCGGAGAACACAGGAAAAAGAAAATGATCCACCAACTTCGCGATCACTTCATCGTCTGCGGCTATGGCCGCGTGGGCCGCAATGCATCGCTCGAATTCCAGCGAACCGGTGCGCCCTTCCTCATCATTGACCGCAACGAACAGCGCGTCACAAAGGCTACGACCGCTGGCATGCTCGCCGTTGTAGCGGACGCGACACAGGACGACAGCTTGCGAGACGCCGGCGTTCTCCGTGCGAAGGGGCTCATCGCGGCCCTGCCCTCCGACGCCGAAAACCTGTTCATCATCCTCTCGGCGAAGGCTCTCAACCCGCAGCTGACCGTCGTCACGCGCGCTTCGGAAGAAGAGGCCGGTGAGAAGCTGCGCAGGGCCGGAGCCGACACCGTCCTTACTCCATTCTCAATGGCAGGCAGACAACTCGCCGACGTTCTGCTGCGCCCTCAGGTCGTCGAATTCATGGAGTTCGCCCGGAGCAACGTGGGAACGGGAGTAGTAGTGGAACAGGTGCGCGTAACGCCGGGGACGGACGTCACTGCGAAGACCTTCGGTGAGTTGCTGGAATTGAGGAGAGCGGGTGTCATCGTGCTCGCCATCCGCAAACAAGGTGGAGAGACGACATTCAACCCTCCATCCGAATTCGCGATCTCTGCAGGCGACGTCCTCATCGTCATGGGCGAACGTACGAACCTCCAAAGGCTCGAGAACATCCTGACCACCTGATCGCCTTCACAAATTCCTAACGAATCCCATACTGACTTTTTAGTGGCTGGACCTCTGTAATCAGGAGGAGTGCTTGAGTATTGCAAGGAGTGCGCAAAGACTTTGGCACTTGGAAGTCCTATGTACGCCAGATCACTCACTACCGTCACGATGTTCATTCTTGTGTTGGTGCCATTTGCAGCTTCGCTGCTGCTCTGGGTGTTGCAAGACATCTTCACGAACAGCAAAAGATCGCGAGGGCGCGGTAAACACGTTTAGTGCGCCGGATCGGCTTCAGCCGCCCAATTACGAGTGGTTCCCCCTGTGAGCTCTACCCCTTTGGTTTGAAGACTTTGCAGGACTTTACCCTTTCGCGCCACCGAGGTCCACCCTCAAGTCATTTGTTTTGAAGATTTTGCGCAAAAAAAGGGGGGAGGGGAGGGGGTGCGATCTACACCCCGCTGCAGATCTCCGGAGGAGCTACCAAAGAGCATTTACAGAACTTCGGCGGTGACTACCCGCTGAGCGAGCCGGCCAGCCGGCGGAACTCGCCAGCATCTACGTGCAGCTTGCCGCAGAAGACGCGAGCTACACCACAGGCAACATCTACGGTGCCGGCGGCGGAAAGGGACAGCCGTAGGACAACACACGAAGGAGCAATCCGCGCCACAAACGAAAACGCCAGGGGCCGAAGCCTCTGGCGCTTTCATCGTTGACAATCTCGCAGTGTGGCAGATCCCGTCTCCGGCTTTCCGTTGGCCAGCCTTCCCGACTTGCGCCGGGTGCCGCATCCTTCGTCTCCGCCTTCGGTTGAGTTAGCGACTCGCGCCGCGCGCTCAAATCCTCCGGCTCTCCCGTTGGCCAGCTTCCTGACTTGCGCCAGGCGCTTCTTCCTTCGAACCGTCCGGTCTCCCGGCTTCTTCCGACTTGCGTCGGGTGCCTTGGTTTCCGGCTTCCTGTGGCTGGCTCTCCCGACTCTCGTCGAGCGCTCCGTCCTCAGGCCTTTTGCCTTCGACCGACTTCCAGCCTCAATCTTCCGCTCATCCTCTGTAGTTGCTTTCGATCAACTTCCGACTTGCGCCGGCTGCTGGGTTCGTCTGCCTCTTCAGCGATTCACTTCCGACTTACTGCTCGTTCATCAGTTGGACAGACATTACGGATCGCGCCCCTGTGCATGCAAGTGCGAATCGATTGAGTTGTGTGGATATCCGGGTGCTTTCCTGTGGAGCTCCGAATGAGTTTCATTCCATCACGACGGCACACGACGCGATGGGTGATTCGAAGAGTGTCGGTGCCTGGACATACCTGTCGCGGCGTAATCGATCTTCATTACGAATTCATACGCGCGTAGATGGTCTTCGACCGTGGCCGATGCATAAACTGCGTTCAACACAGCAACGGTGTCGTAAGCCCCTAATGCGCCGCTTGAACGTGGCGCCAGAGCCGAACGCGCTGGCGCCTCTCGGGACCTCGATTCTCGGCGCGGCGGACGTGCTGCGTCGCCGGTTCACTCAGCGGTAAACCAGCTGCTTTGGGGTGAAAAGGAAAAGGCAGACTCGACGAGTCTGCCTTTCCTGCTGATCAGGTTGAGACTAGTCGCCGGTGTTGTCCTGACGCTGGTAAGGCTTCTGCATGAGCGAGCGCGCTTCGTTGATGGCGCCCTGCGTGTTGTCGTTGGTCTGGATGGCGAGACGGTACTCGTTGACGGCGCGCTCACGCTGGCCGGTGATGTCGAAGATCTTGCCGAGGTTGATGTGACTCCAGACCTCAATCCATCTGGGATCGCCGTCGCCGCGGAGAGCGTCACGGAAACTGTTGGCAGCGGACTGGTAGTTCTTCTGCATGAGGAACACTTCGGCGAGGCGGTAGTTCGCGAGCGAGCTGCCGCGGTCCTGGTCGAGTGCCTTCTGGTATTCGCCGATCGCGCCGAGGAGATCGCCCTGGGCGACGTCCTGCTGGCCGCGTAGAACGGCTACGCGGACGGCGAGATCGGATGTTGACTTGAGGAGCCAGTTATCGGGGTCGATAGTCACTTTGCGCGGCCGGCCAAAGGTCTCGACGTTGTAGGCGGACTCGGTGCCGGAGAGATCGACGCGGCGCTCTTCGGTTTTGCCTTCTGTTTCAATGCGGAGCTCGACGGGCATCTTGAAGAGGTCGAGGTCCTGGGTGACGGTGCCGACGGTGCGGAAACCCTTGCCATTGCCGAGTCGATAAACCTGATAGTTGTTGCCGAAGTCCGGCGCGCCGGTGCCGTCGACCCATTGCGAGAAGAAAGGTGTGAGCTGGAGGTGCGACTGCGCTTCAGCGATAGTCTGGACCTGCGAGGTGCGGATGCTCTTGTCCATGTTCTGCGAAAGAAGCGCGCGGAGGAAGGTGGTGAAGACGTCGTCACCCATCTCCCAGCGGAGCATATGGAAGACCATCGCTCCCTTGTCGTAGGTCATGTTCTGGAACTGCGGCGAGAAGGGGTCGAGGCGGGAGAGTGAGGTGAGGGGTTCGGTGTCGTAGGCGAGCGCGGCGGCTTCGGTGTCGGTGATGGCGTTCTGGAGTGCTGTTTTGCCGCTCTGGTCTTCAAGGTAGAGAAGCTCGGCGTAGCGAGTCATGCCGTTGCAGATCCACTCGTCGTTGAGTGTGGCGGGCGAAACCTCAGAGCCCCACCACTGATGGGCGACGGTATTGGCGAGCAGGCGGGTGGTTCCGCGGTCCGGGCGGATGGCTACCATCTCGGGCGCCCAAGAGGCGGAGACGGAGTCGGGCGGGAGCTCGACGACATTAATAAGCGGGGACTCGGCGCCGCCGAATTCGTTCGTCATGTATTCGAACTCTTTGGCGACGGTCTCGGCGAAGTCGTGGGCCTTGGCCTTGTTGGCGTCGGTGAGGAAGACGTGCACGTTGGGGGCGTCCGCGGCGGAGACGGGCGGGAGGAATTTGCCGGCGACGATGGTGCCGGGGAAGCCGGGCTTGGTCCAGTTGAAGATGAACTCGGTTTTGCCGCCAGGTGCCGGATGCGAACCGGCAATGCCGCTGCCGATGGCGCGCTCCCCAGTGGGTACGCTGACGTGGATTTCAGCGGTGAAGCGATCGGTGTAGAGCCCGGGCAACGAGATGGGAAACCACCGGCCAGGGTAGAGAAGAATGCTCACCGGGTCGGCAACGTGAACGAAGTTGATACCGTCGACGGGACTGGTGTCTACGGTTGGGACGCCGGTGTAGGTGAAGGTCCAAGTGGAGCTTGTACCTTTGGCGAGTGGTGCGGGAACGCTGACGCGGACGGTGGAGTCAGCGGCATTGCGCTCGGGCGTGAGGGTGGACTTGTCGGCAGATGTGAGTGAGGAGATCTGCAGGCCGTTGTTGAAGCCGAAGACGACGCTGGTGAGGTCTTCGAGCGTGGTGAACGTAACGGTGGCGGTTGCGTTCAGGCGCCCGGTGGCAGGGTCGAGATCAGCCTTGATCACATAGCCGGAGACATCGATCTGCTGCCGCGTCGGTATAGCGGCGTGTAACGGTCTAACCGCGACCGAGGTCAGAGCGAGGAGGGCGATCGAGAGAAGGCGGCGCAGCGTGAAGTGCAGGCGAAGCATGGGGTCCTTGGCGGATTCGCGGGGAAGTCAGCCTAAGCCAAAGCTACCGCAGATAGAGGGTTCTCCGCGAGTGTCTGTCAAATTAGACGACAGAGTGGATGTTCGGACTACGAGCTATAGGAAACGGTGTTGGGGGCGTTCGGGTTGCTGAAGCAGATCGACCACGATCTCGGCGGCGCGATCGATCGGGGTGAGGTGACGGCCACCGTGTGCCAGGAGGCGGTGGCGGAGGTCGGCGAGGGCGGCGATCTGGGCGTGGCGTTCGGTAGTGTCGGTGAGAAGAGGCGCGAGCTCGGTGGCGACGTTTTGGGCGGTGAAGTGAGCCTGGAGGAGCTCGGGCACGATGCGGCGGCCGGCAATGAGGTTGGGCATGGCGACGGGGAGGTTCCCGGACGAGTCGGTCATCTCGGGGAACTCGTCCGGGTAGCGGATGAGGCGTTTGGCTAGCGCGAAGGTGAGGGGAGACACCCGGTAGACCACAACGAAGGGATTTCCCACAATTGCGGCAAGGACGGTCGCGGTCCCGCTGGCGACCACGGAGGCGCGGGCGTGGTGCAGTGCCTCGCGCGCGTCGGGTACAAGAGTTAAACGGACGGTTGAGGCTTCAGGTCCAAAGTATTTGAGGTGCTCGCGGTTGAGCTCCTCTATGTGGGCCTGGACGTCGGCGGGTTTAATTGTGGAGGCGACTGGAAGAAGGAATTCGAATCGGGTGTGGGCGGCTGGGTCACGGGGTGTGGAAATCTTCCGGCCGTCGAAGGTGGTTTCGGCGGCGGCGGTGGCGATGAGGTCGCTCATGGCGAGCTCGTGGAGTGCGGGAAGGTTGGCGTGAATCTCCTTCCAGCGGCTGCCGGGCAGGAGGGCGACCCAGGTCTTGCCGGGGTCGAGGTGATGCTGGGCGGCGTAGGTTTCGCGCGGCAGTGACGGGCTGGTGGACTCGGCGGTGAGGAGCGGGTGGCCGATGAATTCGGCGTCGACGCCGCGGTCGCGGTAGAAGGTCTCCTCAAAGGGGAAGATGACGAGCATCTTGGAGACGCGCTGCTGGACCCAGCGGAGCCGGCGTCGCTTCCAGGCCCAGAGCTGGGGCGAGACGAGCCAGACGACGGGGACGCCGTCGCGGTGGAGATGGCGCGCGAGCCGGAAGTTGACGTCGGGGAAGTCGATGAGGACGGCGATGGAGGGGCGGTTCGTGCGGATGGAGTGGACGAGCCGGCGGTAGCTCGAATAGATGTGCGGGATGTGGCGGAGGATTTCAGTGAGGCCCATGACTGCGACGTCTTCGGCACGGACGATCTGCTGCTGGTGCTGGCGGGCCATTTGAGCGCCACCCAGACCTGTGAAGGATGCGTCGGGAAGCCGGGCGCGAAGGGCAGCGATGAGCTGGGCACCGTAGGCGTCACCGGAGGCCTCGCCGGCGGAGAGGAAGATGCGCGGGTTGGGTGACGTGGTGATGCGTCGAGTTTACCGTCGTTTGGGCTTCGTTTCTCGGGGGGCGAGATGTGGCGCCGGTTAAGATAGTCGCGAGATGGCGAAGACTGCGGCGAATTCGACGAAGAGATTCAAAGCGGTGCTGGAGAAGGAGCACGGGCTGGGATGGACAATCGCGCGCGTGCCATTCGATCCGGCGAAGATGTGGCCGAAGATGATCCGACATCGCGTGCGCGGTGCAGTCAACGGAGCGACGTTTCGGACGTCGCTGTTTGCCGATGGTAAAGGCTATTACCTGCTGGTGAATCGCGAAACGCAGAAGCAGAGTGGGGTGGCGTGCGGCGATTCCGTTGAGGTGGCTTTGGAGCCCGACATGGAGCCGCGTCCGGCGGAGCTGCCCGAGGTTTTGGAAGTGCTGCTGGACGATGAGAACGGCCTGAGGGAGTGGTACGACGCACTTTCGGAGTCGATGCGTCGTGAGATTGGGAAGTGGGTTTTAGGAGTGAAGAGCGAGGAGTCGCAGCGACGGCGCGCACAGCAGATGGCAGAGCGGCTGCTGGCGACGATGGAGGCCGAGCAGGAGTTACCTCCGTTGATCGCACGTGCCCTGCGGGGCAATAGGAAAGCGAACACCGGGTGGGAGCGAATGACAGTTGTTCAACGCAGGCAGCAATTGCTAGGGATTTTTTATTATCAAACGCCCGAGGCCCGCGATCGGCGGCTGCAGAAGCTGCTGGAGGCGGCGGAGCAGCACGGTGGGAGATGACTGAGAAGATTCACATGTCTTTCAGAGTTAATGGTCTTTGTTCTCAAAGCGGGCCAAAATGACATTCTCGAAATTTTTCTCCCTTTAGGGGTCGTCTTTTCGGCGGCCTTGCTCGTCTCTGTGTGTGAATTGTGTCCACTCGCACGAGCGGCGGACTTAAGTTGCACGACAGATTTGGAGATCGTGCGTTTACGCGAATGACGTAAAGGGCTCAATTAGATTCGATTTCGGCCGGAAGAGTGACTGCCGGACCGTACGGAGAGTGTCGATGAAGCGTCTCCTTTCTTTTGCGCTTGGCTGCCTGATGTGTGTATGTGTGCTGATTGCCACGGAGCGGCGAGCGATGGCCATGTACGTAGATCCAGGTTCGGGGTTGCTTGC
This sequence comes from Acidobacteriaceae bacterium, assembly GCA_035944135.1. NCBI lineage: Bacteria > Pseudomonadati > Acidobacteriota > Terriglobia > Terriglobales > Acidobacteriaceae > Acidobacteriaceae bacterium. Next base: position 1,648,466 of record DASZBM010000002.1, on the reverse strand, counting down.
ATTACAGTCTGCTGCGTCGGTAATGGCTGCCGCGGCGTTCTTTCTCCGGAGGAAGATACGGGGTTTGTTCGGCTGGCGTCGCAAGGCCGAGGTGTTTGTTCCTCTCGCCGAGGAGAAGGGTGATGCGCGCTAGGTGGCATGAGCTTCGCTGCCGCTGATCCCACATTTCGCGATCCCGCAGGTTCTCTGGTTGTCGAACAGGACCGGGCTGTGCGGTCGATACGGCCCGAGTTCCGGGAGCCGGTGTTCGAGTTTCTGAACTCCGGTTTTTATCGTCGTGCAGTCGAGCGCGGCGACATGATTCCGAGCGAGGTGGATGACGGCGCGAGTGGGTTGCGCCTGATTCATCCGCGCGTGCGAATTCCTGTGTATCCGTGGGAGTGGACCGCCTTGCAGTGGCTTGCTGCGGCGGAGCTGACGTTGCGGCTGTGCGACGAGGCTCTGGATGAGGGATGGATTCTGAAGGACGCGACACCGCTGAATGTCTTGTTCGAAGGACCGCGGCCAGTGCTGGTGGATGTGCTGTCGTTCGAGCGGCGCGATGTGGGGAGCTCGTTGTGGCTGGCTTACGGCCAGTATGTGCGGACGTTTCTGCTGCCGCTGCTAATGAAGAAGCTGCTCCACTGGCCGCTGGAACTGACATCGTTCAAGCGCGATGGATATGAGCCGGCTGAGCTGTACGCGGCGCTGAGTTGGGGAAAGCGGCTGTCGCCAGCGGCGTTATGGCCTGTCACAATTCCTGCGCTGCTTGATCGGCGCAAGGATCAACAGGCGAGTGTGACAAGGAAGCAGCCGGCGCGTGATCCGGAGTTGACACTGCATACGTTGAAGCGAACTGTTGCGGGGTTGCGCAAACGTACTCGAGCCGTCATGCCGAAGAGTGCGAACTCTGAATGGGCAGAGTACACGAGCACGAACTCGCACTACAGCGCGGCTGAGAGCGAGCAGAAGCGTACGTGGATTCGTGATGTGCTGGAAGAGCTGCGGCCGGCGACGGTGCTGGATGTCGGGGCGAATACGGGTGAGTTCAGCGCGATGGCCGCGAAGGCCGGTGCGGAGGTGGTGGCTGTTGAACGCGATGCCGACGCAGCGGAGCGGATCGCGCAGATGAGCGTCGCGAAGAATCTGAAGATTCAGACGATTCATGCCGATCTTGCGCGGCCTACGCCAGCGGTGGGCTGGGAAAACCGCGAATCGAGTGCGCTGTTGCAACGGCTCGAGGGGCAGTTTGATCTTGTGATGCTGCTGGCCGTGATCCATCATCTACTGCTGCTGGAGCAGATTCCGTTGCGTGCGATTGTGGAGCTGTGCAGCAGATTGACGAGAAGATTTGTTGTTATGGAGTGGGTGCCCGTGACGGATCCGATGTTTGTGAGCCTGATGCGTGGACGAGATTCACTGTATGGCGCGTTGAGTGAGCGCGATCTGCTCGCAGCTTGCGAAGGGCTTTTCACGGTCGCGCGGACGGAGACGCTGGGGAACGGGCGGGTGTTGTACCTTCTGGAACGAATTTCAGGCGAGGCGCGTGGGTGACTGAACGTGCACAGCTGCGATGGCGCCATGTGTTGAAGCGGCTTTGCCAGTGCATCGGGCTGGCTTCGCTGATTCTCGTTGTGAACTATGGCGATCTGCTGGGCGGTGGATCGGATGTGCGTATGCACGTTCCGTATCCTCTGACCGGAATCTGTCTCGCGCAGGTTGCGGACATTCTGCTGCTCGGCCTGGTCTTGTTTGTCGTGCTCGCGTTCGCGGCTCGCACAACTTACTACTCCTGGGTGCGCCTGATGGTGATGATCCTGGCGCCGCCATATCTGCTGGAGCGGACGCGCACGGTGAGTCCGCTGACATTGACGGACGGTGTGATTCTCATCGTTGGCGTGGTGTGGGCTGCGTTGCTGCTGCTGTTGTTGCTGCGGTTTCCGTTGGGATACCGTCGCGTGATTCGCATAGGTGATGCGGTGGGTGTTTTCTTTGCGATCTTCGGAATATGCAGCATCGTGCAGTTGCTTTGGGTGATGGCATGGAGACCAGGTCCGCAGCAGATTAAGGCGGCGTGGAGCAAGAGTCCGCAATCACCGCGTGTACATCCGCGTGTGGTGTGGGTGCTGTTTGATGAACTCTCGTACGATCAGCTATTCGAACACAGAGCGCACGACCTGGCTCTGCCGAACTTTGACGCGTTGCGCGCGCAGAGCACGCTCTACACGAACATGCAGCCGGTGGGGCTAAAGACGGTAAAGATTGTGCCTTCGTTACTGAGCGGCGCGGCAGTCGACGATTTTCGCTATGAATTCAACAACAGCTTTAGGGTGCACTATGACGGTGTACATGGGTGGCATCCGCTGGATGGCAGCGGAACAATTTTTCATGATGCGGAGCGCGCGGGATGGAGGACTGCAGCCGTTGGCTGGTACAACCCGTACTGCACGATTTACCGGAGCGCGCTGGATAGCTGCTACTGGACTAACCTGGATCGGACCGACGGCGATATGGCGCAGCGGTACAGCCTGTGGCGGAATACAGCCCGGCCGTTTCAAGGGTTAGTGATCCAGCTTTTTTCGCCAGTCCTTGCAGACCGCAGGAGCTGCGACTTCGATGTGCGGCAAAGATTGCAGACGGATTTGAGTCTGCAGCAGCATGCGATGGAACTGTTGAAGCAGGATCAGGCGGACTTCATCTTTTTACACCTGCCGATTCCGCACAGCCCGAATATCTGGAGCCGCGTAAACGACGAATACGCCCACGGATGCGGGAGTTCGTATCTGGACAACCTGGCGTTGGCGGACCGGACGCTCGGGGCGATGATGGCAGTTTTGCAGCAGTCGCCAAGATGGAAGGATACGACGGTGATTGTGCAGGGCGATCATGCCTGGCGCATCATGCTCTGGGATTGGTTGCCGGCCTGGACGGAAGAGGACGATCAGGCTTCGCGCGGCGAGTTTGATTCGCGTCCTGCACTGTTGATTCACAACGCGGGACAGATGCAGGCGCTCACTGACGGGCGTGCGTTGTCGCTGCTGTTCGTGCACGACGCGCTTGAAGATGTGGTGCAGGGCAAGGCAGTGTCGCCTGTGAAACAGCGGCAGGCAACGCCCGCGGCGGGACGGGCGGTCGTGCGGCAAGCCCCATGGAGTGAAACCTCAAGCAGGTGAGGCGCGGAGCCGCGGCCTCCACAGGATTATTGGTGACGAGTTACGTTTATCGCCGGTGCGCGAGCCGTTCGGCCGTATGGCGCTCGGAAGCGGCGAAGCTGGTCTTCGGCAATGTGATGGCGAGGAGTTGAACGGGGTCGAGCCACACGCCGCTCCAGCGAACACCAAGGTGAAGATGTGGTCCAGTGACGCGGCCGGACGCTCCGGAAAGGCCGAGCTTCGCGCCTTTATCCAGCTTGTCGCCTTCATGGACGTCGATGCGCGACATGTGCAGGTAGACCGTAAAGAGGCCAACGCCGTGATCGACGATCACCGTGTTGCCTTCGTAGAAGAGATCGCGCACGAGAACGACTGTGCCCGAGTTGGAGACGATGACGGGCGTGGCTTCAGCGACGGGAAAATCGGTGCCGGTATGCAGGCTGGTCTTCTCTTCGTTGAGGATGCGGGATTCACCGAACGTGGGTGTGGAAGCGGCGTTCACCGGCTTGATGAAATCGCCAGACCAGAGCGGATGCAGAGCGGAGTGCGCGTAGGCTCGTTTCTTGAGCAATTCGTCTTGCGCGATCTGCTTCTGCTCAACGTCGGTCGGATTGACGTAGTTTTCTGGGACGTTGATGTCCCCGGTCTTGAAGTCGCCGGCGGCAACCGTGACCTTCTGGCTCCAATGCGCGACGCGGCCGCCGACGAGAGTTGCGGTGACGTCCAGGCCGTAGTCGCCCGGCTGCGCATCGAGATCGACTCCGGCAAGCGCGTGCCAGGTTTTCTTCCCCGGCGAGTCGGAAAAGAAGGTGATCGTCTTGTTCACGAAGTTGCCGGTGACACGCCTCGCCGGGCGCTCGAGCTCAACCGTAAGGAACATGGGTGAGCCCTGGTGCAGATTGTTGGGCTGCCAGAAGACGTTATGGATGGCGGTCTCGTCGGCCGGCGCGGTGCGGTGAGCGGTGTGCGTTTGGGCGGAGGCAGTAATCGTGAGCGCGGTAAAGAGGACGACAGAACGAACGTGCATGCGGGCTGCTCCCGGCGATAAGGGACTGGCAAATGTGATGCGAGCCGGGAGCCATAGGGCGGCTTCACAGCAACGTTTTGGCTACACGGGAAGGAACCGGAAGTGCACGGAACGAGCTGTTTTCAGGCGGTAAAGGTCTCGGGGAACGGAGTGCCGAGTGCGGCCGTCCCAGATTCCTGATCCTTGTACTGCAACTCATAGAGCTTGTAGTAGAGACCCCGGTTTGCGAGCAATTGCTGGTGCGTTCCCTGTTCGCGGAGTTTGCCCTTATGCATGACGAGGATGGTGTCGGCGCGTTGAATCGTCGAGAGGCGATGCGCTATGAGAACGCTGGTGCGGCCTGTGATCATGCGTTCGAGAGCAGAACGCACGCGGAGCTCTGTTTCGGTATCGACCGAACTGGTGGCCTCATCGAGGATGAGGATGCCCGGCTTGTGTGCAAGCGCCCGGGCGAAACTTACAAGTTGCTTCTGGCCGGTTGAGAGAGTCGAGCCGCGCTCGAGCACAGGCTCGTGGAACGCGGCTGGAAGTGTGCGGATGAAGTCGCCCACATTGACCTGGTCGGCTGCGTTGGCGACCTCGTCTTCAGTGATCCAGGAGGAGCCGAGGCGGATGTTGTACTGGATGTCGCCCGAGAAGAGGAAAGGGTCCTGAAGAACCACACCGAAGCGACGGCGCAAAGTGAGGAGATCCTGCTCGCGGACGTCGATGCCGTCGACGAGAACCTGGCCGCGTTGCACATCGTAGAACCGCATCATCAATGCCGTGAGCGTGGTCTTGCCGGCCCCGGTATGTCCCACGATGGCTGCAGTCTCGTCATGATGGACAGTGAAGCTGACGTCGCGAAGAATCCATTCCACATGCGGGAGATCACGCTCGGGGTTAGATGAGGACGCGAGGATGGTAACGTCTTGCGCAGTGAGCTTCTGGTAGGTGAACCAGACGTTGCGGAACTCGATGCGCCCTGAGTGATCACCAGTGCGCGAATGTGCGGGTGAGGAGATGTCAGGTGCGGTGTCGAGCAGCTTGAAGATGCGCTCGGCTGCGGCCATTGCCGCTTGCAGGATGTTGTACTTGTCGCTGAGGTCCTGGATCGGCCGGAAAAAGCGTTGTGCGTACTGGATGAACGCGATCAGAATGCCGAGCGTAACAGTGTGGAAGACGGAGGAATGTATAGACGCGCTGCCCAATGAACCCAAGGCAGTGTTTCGCAGCACTGCACGGCCGCCGAACCGAATGACTAGTGCAATCGCTGTCGAGCTGAGGAATTCGACGACAGGATAGTAAAGTGCGTAGGCGAAGATCGCGTCGGTCCATGCGTGCTTGTTTTCAGCATTGACTGCGGAGAAATCGCGGAAGGCGCGGCGCTCGCGGTTGAAAAGCTGCACGACGCTCATGCCAGACACGTACTCCTGCGTGAAGGAGTTGATGCGAGCGGTGGCGGCGCGTTGGCGACGATAGCTGTCGCGGACATGCTCGCGGAACAGCTTCGTCGCATAGAGAATCCCGGGAATCACGGAGAGTGTCAGCAGCGCGAGCGGCCAGCTCATCCTGAGCATGATGTAGACGATGAAGCTGAGCGCAAAGACGTCCTCGAAGATGGCGAGAACGCCGGAGGTGAACATCTCGTTGAGGGCATCGACATCCGATGTGACACGGGTGACGAGGCGCCCAACGGGATTGCGGTCGAAGAAGCCGACGTGCATGCTCTGGATGTGGCGGAAGATCTGCGAGCGCAGATCGTACATGATCTTCTGACCTGTCCACTGCATCAGGTAGGTTTGGACAAACTCCAGGCCGAAGCTGAGGAGCAGAGCTCCCAGGTAAAGCAGCGCAAGCTCGTTGATGCCTGTGAGAGGGTGTGGGCTGAGGTGCCGGGCGAGCCAGCCGGGGTGGCCGCTGGGGGCAAGATAAGCGTCGACGGTCACTTTCACAAGGTAGGGACCAGCAACGTCAGACGCCGATTTAATGATGGTGGCGCAGGCGGAAAAGCCGGCGGCGAGCTTGTATGGAGTGAGATAGCGGGCCAACCGCCGCATTAGGCGGGAGTCATAAGCCCTGCCGACGACGTCCTCGTCAGGACCGGAACGCTGTTCGGGCGCGGGATCGGCCGGTTGTGGCTTGCTCTGCTTGTCATCCGTAACTGCGGCCATGATGAATAGATTGTAGTGGCGGGATTTGGTCGCATGAAAGAATGGAATTATGAGTGATTTGGCACAGACGGAGCGCTTGGGCGTGTACGTAAGCGTGCCGTTCTGCCGGGCCAAGTGCAGCTTCTGCAACTTTGCATCAGGAGTTTCGTCGGCCGAGCGCATTGCTGAATATGTGCGCAGGCTGTGCGAGGAGATCGATGGCGCTGCGGCGAAGGCGGAGCGGGCTGGAGCGCAACTCCCGAGCCTGGTAGATACGGTGTACTTCGGTGGGGGCACACCCAGCCTGCTCGATCCGAAGCAACTGCGGGACATCTTCGCGGCGTTGCGGCGGCAGTTTACGCTGCAGTCGGATGCGGAGATTACGCTTGAGGCGGCTCCGGGGCAGATTGCGGATGAGGTCCTGGACGAGGCGTTGCGATTGGGCGTTAGTCGCGTGAGTCTAGGAGTGCAAAGTTTTGTGGATCGCGAGAGTGCGGCCGTGGGCCGGACGCACACCGGTGAATCGTGCATGCGCGAGTTTGCGCGGCTCCGTGCAGCAGGGGTGCGGGATATTGGAGCGGACCTGATTGCCGGACTGCCTCATCAAACGCGTGATAGCTGGCGGATATCGCTCGAGGCTGCGTGCTCTTCGGAGCTCACTCATCTGAGTGTGTATCTGCTGGAGATTGACGAGGGGTCGCGGCTCGGCCGCGAGGTACTGGGCGGCGGTGCTCGACTGCATGCACCGGCAGTGGCAAGCGAGGAGCTCGCAGCAGAGATGTATGAGGAAGCCTGCGAACTCCTGCCGGCCTACGGGTTCGCGCAATACGAGATCTCCAACTTTGCGTATGGCGCGCAGCATCAGTCCCGTCACAATCGCAAGTACTGGGAGCGCGCGCCGTATCTCGGGTTTGGTTTGGATGCACACTCCATGCTGTTGCGCGACGATGGAAGGGCAGTTCGATTTGCGAATCCAGACGAGCTCGATGATTACGACGCAGAACTTGCTGTTGATCTGATTGAGATAACCGGGCGTGATGAGTTTGAGGAATCGATCTTCCTCGCTCTGCGGTTGAATGAGGGACTTTCGGTCGGCAATCTGCGCGAGCGGTTCCCACTAGACTGGGTTCGCGAATGTGAGGACCGCGTCCGCGAACTAGCGGGCGACGGTTTAGTGGGTGTCGCGGATGGGCGGTGGTCGCTCACCACGCGAGGCCGGCTGGTTTCAAGCGAGATTTTTGGTGAACTGTTAGCCGTTGTGGCTTGAGAGGTGAAAGTTTGGGAAGCGGAAATGTAATTGATCTACGCAGCGATACAGTGACCAAGCCAACAGCAGCGATGCGTGCGGCGATGGCTGCGGCTGAAGTTGGGGACGATGTATATGGTGAAGATCCAACTGTGAATCGTCTGGAGCAGCGTGCGGCCGGGGTCTTCGGGCGCGAGGCCGCGATCTTTGTACCAACCGGGACGATGGGGAATCAGATCGCGATCCGGCTTCATACGGATCACGGGCAGGAGGTCATCTGCGAGGCGCGATCGCACATCCTCGACTGGGAAATGGCCATGGTGTCCGCGTTCTCGGGTTGCGTGCCACGTGCGGTGGAGGGTGATGGCGGTGTGTTGTCGTGGGAATCGATCCGCCGGGCGATTGCCCCGAAGATCTATTACCGCGCGCCAACGGGACTCATTGCTGTGGAGAACACCCACAATATGGCTGGTGGGACGGTAACTCCGCTGGAGGTTCTGGAAGAGATTTGGGAGGGCGCACGGGACGCCAGACTGCCGGTGCATCTGGATGGAGCTCGCGTCTTCAATGCAGCTGCTGCCTTGGGAGTAGATGTTGCGACGCTCACGCAAGGTTTCGATACGGTGATGTTCTGCTTGAGCAAGGGTTTGGGTGCGCCGGTCGGATCGATATTGGTGGGCTCGCGTGAGGTGATCGAGCGGGCCCGGGTGTTTCGTAAGGCGTTGGGTGGTGGGATGCGTCAGGCGGGCGTTCTGGCGGCCGCGGGACTTATTGCCCTGGAAGAGATGCCGAAGCGGCTCGCAGAGGATCATGCAAACGCGCGGCTGCTCGCAGAAGCGATCGCGCGCTGCGACGGGGCGGAGATCGGTCCCGCGGATGTGCAGACGAATATTGTGATCTTTACATTGAAGCAGGGCAGCGGCGAGAGTGGTGATGCGTCGGCACTTGTCCGCAAATTGCGAGAGCACGGCGTGCTGGCGAGTGCAATTGGGCCGCATGCGGTGCGGCTGGTAACACACTACGACGTAAGTCGCGACGATTGCGAGCGTGCCGCGGCTGTGCTTGCGCAGCTGCTCTGTGGTGCGGCAGTTCAAGCCTGAGACGCGGCGCTCTCCGGAGCGGCGATTTCAAGTGCTGTGGGAGGAAGGAAGACAGACACGGTTGTGCCGTGATTCGTTTCGTCGGTGCGCGATTCGAGCCGGATGTCACCGCCGTGCCGCTGCACGATGCCCTGGCTGACCCACAGCCCTAGTCCGGTGCCTTTCTCACCCTTGGTCGTGAAGAAGGGCTGGAAGAGATGTTTGATCGTGTCGGAAGGAATACCGGGGCCATGGTCGATTACAGAAACGGTCACGCCACTGCGGCTGGAGCGCAAACGCTGGTCATCGGGCGCCGGCGTGCAACGGAGTGAAACTTCGATGACCGACCCTGGCGTGGAGGCGTCCATTGCATTCGTGAGCAGGTTCGTGAAGACCTGTCGCAATTCCGCGGGGTAGCCGCTGATCGTGACATTGTCAGCGAGGTCCTTCTTGAGAGTGATGCCCGCTTGTGTGATTTGGCGTTGAAGCAGGAGCAGAATGCTGTCGAGAAGTTCCTTCAGGTTAAGTTCAATGGGCGTCTTGGATTCGCGGTACATGCCGAGCATAGCGCGGCTGATTTGCGTAACGCGATCGAGTTCCGAACGCGCCAGGTCGAGGAACTCAATATTCTCCTCGGGCGTCGACCCGTTCTTCATCAGATAGAGCAGATTGACAACCGAGTCGAGTGGATTATGGATCTCGTGCGCCAGCGTGGCGGCGAGCCTTCCGGTGACGGCAAGTTTTTCGCTCGCAAGAAGTGCGGCTTGTGTCCGCCGCTGCTGGCTGACGTCCCGAAAGACCATAACGACACCGGCGAGTTCGCCAGAGCGATCGAGAATTGGTGAGCCGCTGTCGTCTATCTGAATCTCTCCGCCGCCTCGACGAAGGAGAACGGCATGGTTGGCGAGTGAAACAGCGCGACGCGTGCGAAGCACGGCATCGACAGGGTTCTCCATAAGCTCACGTGTAGCCTCATCCAGTATGAGGAAGACGTCGCTGATAGGCTGTTGCGCCGCTTCAGCCTGGGTCCAGCCTGTTAGCTGCTCAGCGACCGCATTCAGCAGTTCGATGCGGCCATGCTGATCGCAGACGATGACGCCATCACCTATGGAGGTGAGCGTGGTCCGCAGGCGCTGCTCGGAGTCATATGTTGCTTGCGCGTTCTTGCGAAGAGCGGCGATGGCGCCCTGGAATGCTTGCGTCACCATGTGGAGTCGGCTGCGAGCGAACAGTCCGATCAAAAGACCAATGAGCGCGGCGCAACCAACGATCGCTTCGAGCGTGTGCCGAACCTGATTCTGCCAGTGTTCGACCTCATTCTGACGCTGCATTTTCTGCTCATCGATTAATTCGTTCAGCAGAGCGCGCATTTGGTCCATCTGGTTCTTGCCGCTGAGGTTGAGAGCAACGTCGCGTGTGTCTCCGCCGGACCGGATCAAGCCGATCATCGGAGTAGCGAAGCTGTCCACCCAGGCGCGGTGCGTCGTGACAAACTGGTTCAGCAGACTCGTATCTTTGCCGTGCCGTACGAGGTCCTTCCGGAGGGAGGTCACATCGGATGCGAGGGGAGCCTGTGTCTTCTGAAAAGGCTCCAGAAAAGCTTCGTTCGAGGTGTTCTGGAAGCCGCGCAGCCCGGTTTCCTCGTCAACAGTCTTCGCGAGGATAGACGTTGCGGTAGCGATGTTGCGGTCAGAGTCCCGGAGATCGGTGACTGTCCTCAATGCATTGCCAACCTGCCAGATGAGCGCCCCGGAGACAAGCAGCAGTGCAACTACAGGAAGCAGCAGAGTCTGCAGAAGTATCCGATTTAGCTGACTCAGGTTCACTCGACCGCTCGCAAAGAAAATCGTTCAGGGTTCGCAAAACGGCGATCCAGTCGCCGCAGAGGTGAGTCTTAAGTGCCGCAGACGCCACACTTTAATATTCGCAATAACTAAGAGTTAAGTTGCGAAAAAAGGCGATCGAGTTTCTCCAAAAGCGCAGGTGCCCCTTCACCTTTCGTCATATAGACGTTTACTAACCCGGTAACATCGGACGGGAGCCCGACATAGGCCGATAGCAAAAGGATAGGAACATACGGCTTCTCAGCACGCATCTGTGCGGCCACTTCACCGCCATGCATGCCGGGCATGGCGTAGTCGAGGACAACCGCATCGACGGGATTTTCCCGGAAGAGTGTCAGTCCGGTCCTGCCGTCATTCGCGGTGAGGACGTTATAGCCAGAGCGCTCCAGAAGAAGCTTGCGTACGTGGAGTCCTACCCGCTCGTCATCGACGCAGAGGACCAGGCGGCTTGAATGTGACATATAGCCCTGTGAATCCTCCGGAGCCGTGCGATAGAAGGATAGCACCGGCGCAAGGAAGTTCAGATGTGCCTAAAGGGGGAGGTGCCTAGAAAGTCCAGTGCAACAGGCGGGGAATAAGAGGGTAGTAGAGACCGAGGCCAATGCTACGAGACACAGGAGATAGGTCGCTCTGCACAGCAGCGTAGCGCTCGAGTTGGTCACGGTACTTAAGGAGCTCATCCTGCTCAAATCTTTCAGGAGAACGTGAACCCTGCTCTGTGGTTTTGAAGTCGATGATCCAGATTCGGTCGTCACCGGCGGTCAGGGGAGCCGAGCCCGCGACGAACGTCCGGTCGGCCCGCAGAAGCGAGGAGCCAACCGAGGCAATTGAGTGTTCGTTGACGGCCGATTTGTGGGGCGACAGGATCCACCGGCCGACAGGATCTTCGAGGGCCTTGAGCAGAGCTCTCATCGCACGCTGCGATTCGCGTTGCGCCGATGCAGAGGAAAGACCCTCATTCCGAAGAGCAGCCACGAGGCGCGGTTCCCATGAAGGGATTCTGCCGAGGAGTGTATCGGGAGTATCGCCGGTTGCGAGCATGCTACTCACGAGCTGAAGGAAGCGATGGACTGTGTTGCCGAATGCGCGCACAGTGAATGAGCCCTCCGGGCGTTCGAACGCAGGCGACTGTGGCAGCTCGGAAGCGGGTGTGTAGGGCAGCCTCAGCATGTCCGTGGAGGTGAACCGTGCCAGCGGGTTGAAGGCTAACGGGAGCCGGTGGATGACTGGAACCGCCCGCGTGGCTTCGCCCGCAGAGGCCGCCAGCGCGAGACCTTCCTCGGAAACTGAACCGGATGTAAACGGCAGGAGATTGCTTTGCCGCGTGGATATCGTTGGAATTGCCGCGGGCGCTTCGGCCGAGTTTCCGTGCGCGTGAAAGTGCATCGCGGCCACGGGCCACGCTGCCCGCAGCAGCGTCCCTTCTCCCGGGATACGAGCTGTTCCGTCCTTTTGGGCATCGCAGGCAGCAAAGAGATGGAGTGCTTCGCGAGCCCGCGTGCACGCAACGTACAGGAGACGGCGGAGCTCCGCATTTTCGCGCGACCGCTTAACCCTCGAGATCCATTGGTTCAGGCCCTGGGCCTGATCCCCGCGCGATCCAATCGGAGCCAGCAGGATATGAGCCGCTGCACCATCTGCAGGATCGACCTCAAGCCAGTTCAGTAGCTCAGAGCGGCTGCGATTTGTTGACCGCTCAAGCCCGGGAATGAGCACCACATCGAATTCAAGGCCCTTACTGTTATGGATCGTCAGTAGCTGGACGGCGTTCTCATCGGGCGTACTTTCGGCGAAAAGCTTCGCAAGGCGTGCGTTGAGGACTGCGGTATCGATAGCTCCGTCGCTCTCCTGCTCCAGTTCCCGCAGCACCTCGAAGAAGCGGCGCACGTTTGCCCGGCGTGCCGGCGACAAGCAGGCATCTCCACCAAGGCTCAGCCATGTGCGTTCAACGTGCGCGGCAAAAGACGTTCGGCCGAGCGTGCGTACAGCGCGATCGAGCGTCGTCCATGCCCGCGCCAGAAGCTGCTGGCCGTTTGCACTGAGTTGACCGCCGCGTAAGCCGATCAGTTCTGGAAGGGTCACATCGCGGTCAGCCTCCGGCCCTTCTCCAGTGAGGTGAAGAAGGTCAGCAAGCGCAAGGCCGCACCATGGAGCGCGTAAGACGGCGAGCCATGCGGCACGGTCGGCTGGATGAAGCAGGGCGCGCGTAAGCGCAAGCGCATCCAGCACCTCCGGGCATTCATCAAGGGCATCGATCTGAACTGCGCGGAACGGGATTGGACCTGTGCCACCATCGCGCGACAGCTCGGCGGTTATCGAGGTGAGATGCTTTCGGGCGCGGGCAAGCACTGCGATGCTCCAGGGCTTAGTGCGGCCCTCCGGAAGCGGCTTTGCTCGCCATTCTTCAATAATCCGTCGGATATGCCGGGCTTCACGCTGCATGCGCGCGGCGCGTGGCTCGGCTGTTTTTGTATCGCAGTTGCTTGATAGCGGCTGGTTGCCGAGGATCTCTGGGTGCCACTCAATTGCGAGCGGATGCGCAGACGCAGACCGAATTGCATCCGCGCGCACAAACGGAACCTCAAGTTCTTCGCCCAACGCCTGTGTAGCAACCGCGGTCTGCGGGAAGAGCTCTGAAAACATGCCATTGAATGCCTCAACGAGCGCACCCTGAGAGCGAAAATTCGCGGTTAGCCGCAGCGCTTCCAGCGGTACATCTCCGAGCCGCCGTTCTGCCACGGTTCGAAGAAATCGCTCTACGCGCGCCTGCCGGAAGAGATAAATAGACTGCTTCGGATCACCGACGAGGAAGACAGTCTGCGAGTGACCATCCCAGGAGCGCGTCAGGCGCTCGAGCAGCATGTACTGCGAAGACGAGGTGTCCTGCATCTCGTCGACCAGCAGGTGGGTGAGCCGCGCCCCGGGTGAGTGCGAGAGATCGGCAGCACCATCTTCGGCGGACAGCGCTTCGCAGGCCGCGAGCGCCAACTCGGAAAAGTCGCAGTGGCCAGTCTCGGCAAAAACCACCTTGAGGTGGGCAAGCGCGTGGCGCAGCAACCTGAAGAGTGCCTTCGCAACCCGCCACTGTTCCTCAGGCAGGCGCCCCGGCGGCAACTCACGGATGGCAAGGAGCACTTCGGCCACTCCGTTTGCCTGAAGGTGGTTCACGATTTCCGTGAGGATGCCTCGATCTTCATAAGAGGTATCGAAGCCCATGTAGCCGCTTGCGAACGACTTGCGCCAATCCCCGGCCTGCGTGAACAGCAGGTGTAACAGGGCACGCCAGTGAGCCAGATCACCAGCGCAGGCTTCCGGAGCCTCGAACCTCCCGGCCCAGATTGCAATGGCTGATGGCTTCGTTGGATGAAGCGAGGGCTCGGCTCCGAGCTTGCCCAGCAGAGAAGCCAAGTCGGGCAAGATGGCTCGGTCGATTGTCTCGACAGCGCGGATAGCGCGGTTCAAACCGGCGCAAACAATGGTCTCCAGCGATCGTTCGAGCCGTGGACGTACCTCCGTGTCGAGGTGTTCCTCCGAGATCGACGCACTGTCCAGCGGAACGAGCTCGCCCCATTGCTGACGCTGTTCCAGCATTCGCGCGATCAGCGCCTCACAATCATTCAGGTTGCCGTCCCGGTGCAGAAGTACCGTCTCGAGAGCGCTATTGAGGGCAGCATCGGGTCCGCCGAGCTCGAGCAGGGTCCGGCGCGCGGCTTCGCGATGCAGCGACTCGGCAGACTCTATGGGCTGGTTCGTTCCGGATCCCGAGAGCAGCGGAAGCGTTCGAGCGATCTCGGCACATAACGCGTCGATCGTCCGGATACGCAGTCGTTGAGGTTGATCGAGGAGCCGCCATCCGTGGCGTGCATCGGCAGCGAGGGCGGCCGCCGCAAGCGATCGCGTCTGTAGTTCAAAGCTGCTGGCGTCCTCCGGCAGCGGCTGCCCGTCGGCTGCAGCCTGAAGCTGCTCCAGCACTCGCTCGCGCAGCTCTGCAGTTGCCTTGCGCGTGAAGGTGATCGCAAGAATCTCCTCCGGCTGCGAGATGTCACCTTCCGCGAGCAGTTTCAGATAGCGCTGCAACAGGAGTCCGGTTTTGCCTGACCCTGCAGGTGCCTCGACGATCGCGGAGAGCCGCACATCGAGCGCCCGACGCCGGGCTTCGTGATCAGGCGGCCGGCCTTGATCATCCGGCGGGACCAGATCAAGCGGCGGGAAGTTGAGGAGCTCAGACATCGAACTCCTCCTCGCTCTCGCTCTCCTCGATAGCACCTGCCAGCGCTACGGGGTCCACGCGGCAGAGCATGCGTTGCCGACAGCCCTCGCAATTCACAGTGAAGCTTTTGGGATCGACGTCTGCACGGCCTGCTGCGAAGTTCTCCGCGAGGGTCGTCAGGACAGAATTCCACTCCTCGCGCCGTAGATCGAGGTCGACCAGCTTCTGCCGTTGTTTGGGAAGAACGGTCTGACTGCTTGCCAATCCCTGCCATTTCATCTCAATGCCTGGGCGGATGCGCCCGAATAGCAACGCCTGCAGTGTGCCAGGTTCGCTCAGCAGAGCATAAAGCGGAAGCTGCGGGTCATCGGGGCGTTCACCTTCCCAGTTCGAAGGGTGGACCTTGTAGCCAGTTTTGTAGTCGACGAGTACGATTCCGCCTTCGACCTCGTCCACGCGGTCGGGCTGAACCTTCAGCTGCAGTGGCCCGATCGGAATCGAGGTGCGTTCTTCACGCTTGCGAACCGTGAATGGGCCGCGCTGCAATTCAAAATCCAGCCATCCTAGAAGGAGACGGCGGAGGCGCTCGCGCTGAAGCCGAAGGTACGCCGCATTCCAGCCTGGTGCGGGCGTCGGGAACCTGGAAAACGCGATGTCGATGGCCTCGCCAAGACGGCGCTCACGCTCTTCGTGCGAAAGCGCGCGCAACTCCGCTTGTGACTGCGTGGCACTCCAGAAGCTTTCGAGAGCGCGATGGACCAGGTTTCCGCGCTCGATTGCATTCAGACCAAGCTCGCAAGGATCAACAGTTGTGGAGTTCAGGCGCATCTCTGCGAAGGCAAGGAACCCGCAGGCCGCCTGATGCTTCAGAACGACCGCTCCGCCCCGAAGTTCGGGCGAAGGAAGCGGCGGGAGCGCGGCATCATCAGGCGCAACCTCCTCCGCGATGGGCTCAGGCGGCGCGCTCTCCGGCAAAAGTGAGTCCGCCGACGCGAAAGTGATGCCGATGCGGCTTAGCAGCGGCGAGGACCGCAACGGGCCGCGTTCATCTGAGGCCGCTCTAAGCACAAGCACATTCTGCGTGCGGCGCAACAGAGACTCTGCATGCCGCATCGACCGTTCCGCATCGCGTGCGGGATCGGCGCCGGGAAGACCGAGCTGCTGTTGCAGAGGCCATCCGAGTAGCGGATGCAAACGGGACGGCTCGGGCCACGCTTCATCTGTCGCATGTAGAAGGACGATCGCATCGAACACTGAGCCTTCTGCATCCTCAGGAGACATTACCTGAATGGGACCATGCGCGGCCGGAGTGCTCGCGTGCGAGGACTTCAACAGTTGCTCCAGCGCCTTGACGGCTACTGCGAAGCTGATGCGAGAGCCGCGGAAGTCCAGCGTGGCGAGCAAGTCAAGCGTCGCGTCCCAGGCACCGGCGGCGGCGAACTCAGAGGGCGTCGGGGCCCGATCCCCGGGCCAGTTTGCGGCTCGCAACAAGGTGCGCACCATCTCCGCCCATTCCGCATAGCTTCGTGAAGCCGGCGTCCGCAGCCTCGCTGCAACCTCATTCACCGCATTCAGCCATGCTGGACGAAAGTTCGGAGCCCTGTTCAATCCGGATTGCTGCTGAATGACGCGCGTGAGTCCATCCAGGTCGAGCTCCGGCAAGAGGTATGGTCGACGCCGCAAAACCTGTGAATCGAATCGTGCCGCAGCCAAGAGGTCTGAGCTGGATCCGATAAATGGAGAACGAAGAAGTGCGCTAAGCCGTTCAATAGGAAGCGGACGCAGCAGCAAGTGCAAGAATGCGAGCGCATCCGCAACCATCGGTTGACCGAGCAACGGAGCACCGCCCGTGAACTCCCATGGTGCAGCCGAGTTGTCGGCCTCGATGGGCTGCAGTTCGGGTGCCAGAATCTCTCGAAAGACGGACTCGACCTCAGCCCGGCTCTCTTGCGGCTTTGGCAATAGCACTGCTATCCGGGGGGTGGCTGATTGAGACGCGCCGTCCGAGAAGAACTGCTGAATCCATCGCGCCGCGAAAACGATCTCATCCCGCGACGAGGGAACGACACTGCTGACTCGCGACGGAGCAGACGGTCCGGCCCATTCGATCGCCGCTTCGTCGATCTGCGCGCCGCTCACGCGTAAGCCCTCAATAAGCCCCGCCTGTGCTGGTGTTAGTTCCTCGAATCCCGCCAGGAGGACGGGATCACTCAGGCGCAGAGTGCGAGCCACCGCATGCGCGCGAAGGGCCTCCTCGATCTGTGCGGAGGAAATGCAATTCTCCGACGCGCAGATCTTCCTGAAGCTCTCCGACCAACCCGCGAAAGTTCGGCTGTCGAACGTGGTCGCGGTACTACGGATGCGGCCAGTTGCGCCGTGAGCAGCGGCGAGTGACCAGGCAGAATGCGCGATTTCCGCTAAAGCGTCCGGTGAACTCAGAGTGCGACCGGCGGTCGAAACTTCAATGATCTCGCGCCACAAACTGTGCTCTTGAGCAGGGTTTAGCAGCAGCCGAAGCTCCTGCCCTTGAACCGCAAGGCCCGACCATAGACTGCGCGTCCAGTCCGTCCAAGTCAGAACTCCGGCAGCGTTCCACGCCCGGAGCCCGGCCGCGCGCTGGCGTGCGTCGTAAGCCTGGCGCAGGGTCCGCGACGCTCGCCGGTTTGGTAATACGACGAGAACGCCGCGCGCCAGCGCATCCAACAGATCGGGCTCAGTGACAAACTTCGGCATCCGCGGCGCTTTTGCCCTCTATCCTTTATACGCCGACTTTCACCGAATCTTCGCCTGGCTGCGGAGTGGAAAACGCGTCCGTTGAGCGGAATACCAGGCTCAGAAGAAGCAGCACAATCGCCAGCGTCCAGGGAATCGCCATCGCAATTCTCAGGGATCCTGTCCGGGTCGACAGTACCCCCATCATCCAGGGGAAAAACGCTGCGCCGAGGCCCGAGACGGCCAGGACAAATCCTGCAGTCCGCGCCGGAGGCTGCTTTCGCATCAGCACTGCAAAAGTCGCAGGGAAAAATGGCGCAAGGCCAAGTCCGATGAGGATACAGCAGGCAGAGAGTGTCCAACCGTGATGTGCCCACCCCAGCACCGCGATCATTATGCCTACAAGCAAAAGACCCATACGCTGCACGGCCTGTTCGGTCGCGTGCCGTAATGCAATAGATGACAGTGCGCGGCCGCCCGTCAGTGAGGCCCACATCAGCACAACTCCTGACTGTCCACCCAGCAGACGAAGATCTGAAAACCGCACCGTGAACGTTGTAATCCATGCGGTCAAGCACGTCTCCAGCCCGCCATATAGAAAAAGCAACAGTGCGAAAAACGCGATCGTGCCCGCCGCGAGCGCCCGCGGCTGCTCAGACTCACTCTCGACGTAAGCACCGGAACCCGTATTGCGAGCAACGCCGCCCATCCCGCTGACAAGGTAGAGAGCCGCGAAACACAGCAGCGGATTGCGCAGCCCGAAGCGGGGCACAAATGCACCGACCAGGACGCCGGTGATGACGGCGCCGAAACTCCAGAAGAAATTCAGCGACGAAAGGGCAGACCCGGTATGCGTGCGATAGCGGCGTCCAGTGAGAATGTTCGTCGATGCGATGATCTGGCCCAGCCCGATCCCGCTCACGAACAGAGCCGCACAACCTGGCAGCAGGGAACTCGAAAGTGCGAACGACGTGAAGCCGACGAATGCCAGCAGCGACCCTGCGAAGATCCCCAGACCAAGGCGCCGCGGAACGGTAACGCCACCAAGAAAGGCTCCGACAAATTTGGCCAACAGCAGCAATCCGCTCTGCGCATCCGTCAGGCTCCATGCGTGCGCTACAGACGGAAGCAGCGGGCCGAGCAACACCGTACCGAGCCCTGCAAGCAAGAAATCAACCGCGAGCCACGGCAGCGCTGGGCCCGAACTGATCGCGGATGGTTTGATTTCTTCCGGCAAGAGCACGGCTCCAAAGGCGAGCAGAATCGCGAGTGAAGGTGCGCTCAAGGCGGGGCTGCTGCAACAGCGTGAGCCGCGCCTCCCCGCAGTGGCCGCCGCACCTGGTCGACCCTGTTGAAACGCAGCAAAACCTTGATGCTAGCACGCGACTATCATGGAAGGTGTGAACCGAAGCGCACGACAAAGGCTATCCATGGCAGTTCTTACACTCACTGCCGCCCTCGGCGGAATGGCGCTAACAAGCATCGAGGGCTGCCATCGCACTTCGAGCACAGCGACAAGCACAACGAAGCAATATCCGATCCGCGCGACCGTTGTGGCCGTCGACGCACAGGACGGGCAGGTGACGCTGCAGCATCAAGACATTCCTGGCCTCATGGAAGCGATGACGATGGCATACCCTGTGACGGATCGCTCAGCCTTATCGGAACTGCACCCCGGTGACAAGATTATGGCTACGGTGCTCGCGGACCCGAGCCCGGAGGGCCCTGTGAATCTGCGTGTGAGCGAGATCGTCGTCATCGCGCAGGCGAAGCCCGACTACGTCCAGGCAGTGCAATATCACGTGCCCACGCTGGGTGATGAGGTGCCGAACTTCGCTCTCCTGAATCAATCCGATAAGAAGATCGATCTCAGGCAGTATCGTGGCAAGGTGCTGCTCATGACCTTCATCTACACCCGTTGTCCGCTGGCGGACTACTGCCCGCGCATGAGCCACAACTTCGCGCAAATCGACCAGCAACTAGCCGCAGATCCGAAGCTCTACAACGATACGCACCTGCTCAGCGTCAGCTTTGATCCGACGTACGATACGCCCAAGGTGCTCAAGAGCTATGGCGGCGCATACACCGGCAAGTACTCGAAGGAGACCTTCGACCATTGGGAGTTTGCCGCCCCTAGCGAAAAGGAGTTGCCGAAGATGGAGCAGTTCTTTGACGTTGGCGTAACGCCCGGCGAGAAAGGCACCCTGCAGCACTCACTCGCAACGGTGGTCATCGGCAAGGATGGCAAGGTGATCGCGTTTTACCCGACCAACGATTGGAGCGTCACGACAGTGCTCGATCAAGTGAAGCAGGCTGCGGCTGCATAGGAGAAAACATTGGCAAAGCTGACGATCGTATTTGGCATATTGCTTGGAATCATCGGTGTCGCATATTTCGTCGGCACCGGTAGCACTCATCCGACAGCGCTCATTCCGCTGTGGTTTGGTTTGGCACTCGTCGTCTGTGGCGTCCTCTCGCTGACAGAGAATGCCCGCCGCCGCATGCTCTGGATGCATATCGCTGTAACGATCTCGCTGCTAGGATTTTTGTTTCCGGGATTCATGGCGATCAAGGAGTGGGTCGCCGCCAGCGGTGGTCCACTTGTTCATCCTGCGGCCGTGCAGGAGCAGGCGATCATGTCAGCCGTCTGCCTCGTCTTTACGCTGCTCTGCGTGCGCAGCTTCATCGCCGCGCGACGCTCACGCACTGCTTAGAAGAATTCTTCGAACCATCGCTCTGCGGCTACACTTACACACACATGGGCGGATTTAGACACGGCATCGGTGGGGGCGGCATGAAGGCAGCTGATCGCCCATCACGCAACACCGGCAAAGCAATCGGCGCCGATCTCACGGCAAAGCGGCCGAAGGTGAAGTTTCGCGACGTCTGGCCGGAGATCTGGACGCTCGTGAAGCCGCGCCGCTGGCTCATGGCCGGCTGCTTTTGCATCATGATTGTGAACCGTGCCTGTTCGCTGGTTCTGCCCCTGTCCTTCAAACCGCTCATCGATCAGGTATTCACGCTTGGGCACATGCGGCTGCTGCCCATTGTCGTTGGCGCTGTCTTGTTGGCCACGCTAATTCAAGGTGTAACCTCATACGCCCTGACGCAACTGCTTTCGAAATCCGGCCAGCGCATGATCGCCGAACTGCGGAAGCAGGTGCAGCAGCATGTCGGTCGCCTGCCCGTCGCCTTCTACGACGAGAACCGCACAGGCACACTTGTCGCACGCATCATGACTGACGTTGAAGGCGTGCGCAACATCATCGGTACCGGCGTTGTGGACTTCGTTGGCGGGGTGCTGACGGCTCTCTTTGCGTTCGCATATCTGCTGCATGTCAGCGTGAGCATGACGTTGCTCGCGTTCGTCATCATGACTGCCTTCGCGCTCGTGCTCCAGCGCGCGTTCAAGACCATTCGGCCGATCTTTCGCGAGCGCGCCAAAATCAACGCTGAGGTGACTGGCCGACTCACCGAGTCGCTGGGCGGCGTCCGCGTAGTCAAGGGCTATCACGCGGAGGCGAGCGAAGCCAACGTCTTCGCCGGTGGTGTCGCCCGACTGCTGAACAATGTCATCAGCTCGCTGACCGCGCAATCGCTCATGACACTCTCCTCGACCGTCATTCTCGGTGTCGTCGGTGTAGTGGTCATGTGGATGGGCGCACACCTTCACGCAATCGGCCGACTAACCACGGGTGGCTATTTCGCGTATGTGATGGTTTTAGCCTTCATGACCGCGCCTCTCGTGCAACTTGTCGCGATCGGCACACAACTGACTGAAGCGATGGCCGGCCTCGACCGCACACGCGAAGTGATGAGCGAGCACGCCGAGGACGCTGACCCGAACCGTGCGCACGATGCCGGCATCATCCGCGGTGACGTGCGGTTCGAGGACGTCAGCTTCGCCTACGTCGCCGACAAGCCGGTGCTGCACAACGTCAGCTTCCACTCCCAGCCAGGCACCGTAACCGCTCTCGTCGGTTCCAGCGGCTCCGGCAAGTCCACGATCATCAGCCTGGTCTGCGGATTTCATACCGCGCAATCTGGCGCCGTGCTCATTGACGGCCAGGACCTCGCAACGATCCGGCTCAGCAGTTATCGCCGTCAACTCGGCGTCGTTCTGCAGGAGACCTTCCTCTTCGACGGAACCATTCGCGAAAACATCATGTTCTCCCGGCCGTCGGCGACCGAAGAGCAGTTCCAGCAGGCGTGCTCCATTGCACGCGTGGATGAATTCGCCGAGCGCTTTCCCGAAGGCTACGAGACCATCGTCGGCGAACGCGGCGTAAAGCTCTCCGGTGGTCAGCGCCAGCGCCTTTCCATCGCGCGCGCTATCCTCGCCGACCCGCGCATTCTCATCCTCGACGAAGCCACGAGTTCGCTCGACTCTGAGAGCGAAGCCATGATCCAGCACGGTCTCAGCTACCTCATGCAGGGCCGCACAACATTCGTCATCGCGCACCGCCTCTCCACGATTCGCCGCGCCGATCAGATACTCGTGGTCGAAGAGGGCCGCATCATCGAGCGCGGCACCCATGAGGAGCTTTACGCAGTCGGCGGCCGCTACTTTGACCTCTACACGCGCCAGCACGGTCTCGAGACCAACCTCTTCCTCGCTCCGGGCGAAGGCGACGGTGGTCTTCCTGAAGAAGTCGAGCGCTGATCGACTTTACGCTTAGATCCGTTTCTCTGCGCCCAACTCCCGCAGAAGGAATGCATCGTCAAACGCAATCTCTTTCAAATAGTCGTAACGCCCCGACGCGCCGCCATGGCCCGCATCCATGTTGATGTGCAGCAGTAGCGACGTATCATTTGTCTTCAACGTGCGCATCTTGGCGACATACTTCGCCGGCTCCCAGTACATCACCTGCGAGTCATTCAGGCTTGTCTTCACCAGCATCGCCGGATACTCAGCCTTGCGCAGGTTGTCATAGGGAGAGTAGCCGCGCATGTAGGCGAATGCTTCGGGCTCATTCGGATTGCCCCACTCCTCATACTCGCCGACCGTCAAGGGAAGGGAAGCATCCAGCATCGTGTTCATCACATCCACGAACGGCACATGCGACAAAACTGCACGGAACAGGTTCGGCTTTCCGGCTTCGATCGCAAGGTTCACAGCCGCTCCCATCAGCAGACCGCCCGCACTCCCACCTTCAATCGCGACACGCGACGGATCGCCATAACCCCCGCGTACCAGGAACTCTACGGTCTCGATGAAATCCGTAAACGTATTCTGCTTCTGCATCATCTTGCCGGCGTCGTGCCACGGATCACCCAACTCACCGCCGCCGCGAATGTGCGCATACGCTACAACGAGCCCACGATCGAGCAACGCAAGACGTGACGCCGAGAATCCGAGCGGCAGCGGATATCCGTAGCTTCCATAACCGTACACGTACAGCGGATTTTTGCCGTTCTTCTCGAACGCACTTCGCCGGTACACCAGCGAGACCGGCACCTCGGTGCCATCGTGCGCACGAAACCATAGCCGCTCCGACTGGTAATTTGCCGCGTCGAATCCGCCCGGAACCTCGTGTTGCTTCAGTAGCGTCGACGTGCCCGTCGCAATCTCGTACTCGAACACTGACGACGGCCGCACCAGCGACTGATACGCATAGCGAAACGTCTTCGCGTTGAAGTCGCGATTAATTTCGCTGAAGGCCGTGTACGCCGGGTCAGGGAAGCGTATGTCCCGCGGCGCTACCGGGCGCCCTTCACCCTCCAGGGAGAACACCCGCAGCACCGGCAATCCGCGCTCGCGATACCCTGCAACTAGAAAGTTCTGGAACAGGTCAAAATCTTCGAATGGCGCATCCTTGTGCTCCGGCAGCAACTCCTCCCAGTGTTCGCGGTCCGCTGCGTCCACCGGCGTTCGCATCAGCTTGAACTGTTCAGCCTCACGGTTCGAGCGAATGTAGAAGTATCCATCGCGATGATCGACGTAATACTCCTCGTCATCGACGCGCGGAGCAATCAGCTTGAACTGCTGCTCCGGATTCGCGCTCGAAACGAACCAGTTCTCGCTCGTTGTATGACTGCCAATCTGCAGCAGCAGGTACTTGCGGTCCCGCGTCCGCCCCACGCCTAAGTTGAAGCGCTCATCCGGCTCATGAAATACCTCCACGTCCGCACTCGCCGAATCGCCCACCCGATGGCGGAACAGCCGATCCTGCCGCTTCGTCTGCTCGTCTTCAGTCGAGTAAAACAGCGTCTTCGAATCCGCGGCCCACGCCAGCGATCCAACCCTTTCCGCCGTGTCGCCGAGCACCTTTCCTGTCGACAGGTCCTTGATGTGCAGCGTGTATTGCCGGAATCCCGTGTTGTCTGTTGTGTACGCCAGCAGCTTTCCGTCGGGGCTCACAGCGCTGTCGCCAATCGCCATAAACGGTTGCCCTTCGGCAAGCCGGTTTACATCCAGGATCACCGCCTCGCCCGGCGAAATCTCCGTGGAATACAAGCTCGCCGCCGACCCCGCTGGCCGCCGGCAATATCGCGGATACTGCAAGCCTTTCTCCGTGCGCGCCAGGTATTCCCACTCGCCGTCGCGGTAAGGCACCGAGACATCATCTTCCTTGATGTGCGACAGAATCTCATCATAGAGCTGTTTCTGCAGCTCTTCCGTGCCCGCCATCATCGCGGCCGTATACGCATTTTCGGCCCGCAGGTAGTCCAGCACGCGAGGGCTCTCCTTGTCTCGCATCCACGCGTAATCATCACGCAGCTCAGTCGAGTGGATCGAGGTTGTGCGTGGTTCACGGTCTGCAACGGGTGGCTGTAGGTCAGTTGTGGTCTGCATAAATCTCCGATGATGTACAGGATATCGATATGGGTTGCGGAATGCGATGCAACGCGCAGTGAGTCCCCGGCCTCACACTATCGTGTGCCATTTATGAGGCGCGGCCTGCCCGCGCCCAGGAGACGAAAAATGAAACGGGTTAGCTATTTCATGTGCTGCGCTGCCATGGGCGCAACAGCACTGATGTTCACGCAGACATCGAAGGCCCAGGCCACCGACCAGGACAAGCAGTTCCTCACGAACGCCTCGCAAGGTAACTACGACGAGATCCAACTCGGCAAGCTCGCTGAGCAGAAAGCCACAAATCCCGCCGTCAAAAACTTCGGTCGGCGCATGGTCACTGACCATACGAAGCTTACTGAAAAGATGAAACCCTATGCAGAATCGTGGGGAATCGCAGCGCCCACAGCCCTTAGCTCTGACGCACAGAAGGAGTACGACGACCTGCAGGGCCGGTCCGGCAATGACTTCGATAAGAAGTACATCGATGATATGGTCAGCGATCACGGCAAGGATCTTGACGCCTTTACCAAAGAGGTGAAGGACACCAAGGACGCCAAGTTCCGCACGTCCGTCGAGCAGGGCAAGAGCGTCGTAGCCGCTCATAAGAACATGGCCTACGACCTGAAGAAGAAGCTGTAGCCGGCCTCTCATCGACTCATCACGCAGCCCCTGTGGCCATTGCTGCAGGGGCTTTCTCTTTGCGCAGCGTACGATAGGCTTGTGCGAACTCTCCGGCGTCTGAGCGTCCTGCTTCTCATCGTCACCGCGGTCCGCTGCGTTGGCGCGTACGCCGAAACTGTCAGCCAGCTTCCCCAGCCCACCAGCTACGTGCAGGATTTCGCCGGGGTCATCGACGCCGGCTCGAAGCAGGAAATGGAGCAGCTCAGCGGGGAACTCTGGCAACAGGCCCACGCCAAAGTCATCATTGTCACGATCCACTCCCTGCAGGGCGAAAGCATCGAGGAGTTCGCGACAGACCTCGAAGACAAATGGAAGGTCGGTGCCAAAGACACCGACCGCGGCCTGCTCATGATCCTTGCGATTAATGACCGCAAACGCCGCATCGAGGTCGGCTATGGGCTTGAGGGTATCCTCAACGACGCAAAGGTCGGTGACATCGGCCGCACGATGGTGCCGTACCTGCAGCGTGGTGAGTACGGTCCTGGTCTGCTCGAAGCTGAGCAGCAGATTGCCAACGTTATCGCCGCTGACGCACACGTAACTCTCACCCCTCTGCAGCATCCCGTCCGTCAGCCCGCTCCGCAGCGTGGTCGCAATGACTGGCTCGGCGTCATTATTTTCTTCGTCATTCTGTTCTTCATGTTCGGCAGCGGCCGTCGCGGCGGCGGCTGGTTGCCCTGGTTCATCCTCGGAAACATGATGGGCGGAGGAGGTCGTGGCGGCTGGGGTGGGGGCGGCGGTGGTGGTGGCGGGGGCGGCGGGGGTAACGACGACTTCGGCGGCGGTTTCGGTGGGGGCTCTGGTGGCGGCGGTGCCAGCGGCGACTGGTAGTTCAAGTAATCTGAGTTCAAGCGCAAAGCGCACGAAAGGAAGAACATGAAAGGTGCCTGGGTAGCACTTGTAGTAGTCGTGTTGGTGGCTCTCTTGGTCGGTGGCAGCTATGTCAGTTCCAGGAACCACATGGTGCAACTGAATGAGCAGGTCAATAGCGCCTATTCACAGGTCGACATCGAACAACAACGCCGGCTTGATCTCATTCCGAACCTGGTCGCCAGCGTCAAGGGCTATGTCAAGGAGGAAGAGACCGTCCTCACGAACATCGCGAACGCCCGCGCGGCCGTCCTCGCCTCGGGCTCTGATCGCGCCTCCAGCATTAATGCCAACCAGCGTCTGGACGTGGCGCTTGGCCCCCTTTATCGCCTGCAGGAGGAGTATCCGAACCTGAAGGGCAACGATCAGTTCATGCGCCTCGAGGACGAACTGGCCGGTACAGAGAACCGCATCGCCGTTGCCCGCCGCCGTTATAACGAAACCCTCCGGGCCTATAACACGTACGTCCAGCAGTTTCCCAATAGCCTCTGGGCGGGCGCTCGATTCCCTGTGCGTGACGAATACTTCAAGGGCAACCCGCAGAACAGCCAGGTGCCGACTGTGGACTTCAGCAAATAGCGGTCCTTACACCAGACCGCGCAGCCACCGCCCAAGCGGTGGCTGTTTGCTGTGCAGTAGCATCCGATAGACTGCCTCTACACTCGCGGAGTGCATCCGTCGCGCGTGATGGATTAGGGTTAGAAAAGATTCAGGGACTCATGGAAAACGCCGCGACCAATCCGACCTCGGTAGCCATGCTTGTCGGCATGCAGGTCGTGGACTCCTCCGGCCATAGTTACGGCCACGTGCAGGAGCTCGCAGTTGACGTTGGCAAGGATGCAAATCGGGTCTCGGGTCTGCTGCTTTCTAAACGCGGCAAGGCTGACCGCTTCATGGTCGCCATTGAGGAACTGGATAATCCCGGCGCTTCGCCCAAACGCCTCCGCACCAACGCCAAACCTCATCCCGTCCCGAGCCTTCGAGACACCCTCCTGCTCGAACGTGACCTGCTCGATCAGCAAATCATCGACGTCGATGGCCGCAAGGTCGTTCGCGTGAACGACGTCAACCTCGCCTGGACCGAGGACGGAGGAGGCGCACGCACCACAACTCTCCTGATTCAAGACGTCGAAATCGGCCTGCGCGGCGCCGCTCGCCGCCTGCTCAAAGGCCTTCCCGCAGGCACAATCGATACCATCGTCAGCAGCATTCCCTCGCGCGTCATCCCGTGGAGCTGCGTGGACGTCATCGAGCGCGACCCTGCGCGCCGAGTTCGCCTCAAGATCGGTCAGGAACGCCTCGCCAAGCTGCACCCGTCCGACATCGCCGACATTCTTGAAGAACTCGCACCTGCTGAACGCGAAGCGGTCTTCACGAGCCTCCCCGAACAGACCGCCGCCGAGGCCCTCGAAGAGATCGATCCACGGGTTCAAAAGGAACTACTGCAGCGCATGGACTCCGAGCGCGCAGCAGACATCATCGAGGAGATGGACCCCGGCGCCGCCGCCGATGTCCTCGCCGAACTCAGCGAGGAAGAGTCCGAAAAGATCCTCGAGGAGATGGAGCCCGAGGAGCGCCAGGATGTCGAAGAACTCCTCGAGTTCTCGGCGGAAACCGCCGCGGGTCGCATGACCACGGACTTCATCAGCGTCTCCCGCGAGGCAACCGTCGCCGAGGCCATCGATGCCCTCCGCCGGTTCGAAGGCGACCCCGACACCATCTCCGAAATCTACCTGCTCGATGACGAGGAGAAGCTCAATGATGTCGTCATGCTGCCCCGTCTTCTGTTAGCGCAGCCTGATGCCAAACTCTCCTCGCTCTCCGAAGGCCACATCGTCTCCTGCGGTCTGCACGCGCGCGACGCCGAGGTCGCCGAGCTCTTCGACAAGTACAACCTGCGCTCGTTGCCCGTGGTAAATGCCACCCGACACGTCGCCGGCGTCATCCACGCCGAGCAGGTGATCGCAGCGCTGCGTGAGGGCTGATCGCAGCATGCCTGCCGAACGCCCGCTAAAAATCCTCTACGCCTCTGGCCTCTCGCCCAACGACTCCTCGCTCTACCGCCTCTGGGCGCTCGAGCGCCAGGGCCACACCGTTATCCCCATCAACGCTTACGAGTACGAACCCTCCAGCGCGCTCGTCAAAAAAATCGTTCACCGCGCCCAGGTCGGCCCCGGCGTCACGCGCCTCAACCGCGACATCCTCGC
Source organism: Acidobacteriaceae bacterium (assembly GCA_035944135.1). Classification (NCBI taxonomy): domain Bacteria; kingdom Pseudomonadati; phylum Acidobacteriota; class Terriglobia; order Terriglobales; family Acidobacteriaceae; species Acidobacteriaceae bacterium. The sequence continues at coordinate 1,620,528 of DASZBM010000002.1, read as the reverse complement.
CGCCGCCGAACGGGAGCGCCCCGACATCTTCTGGGCCGACAAGCTCCTCTCCCTCCAGCCCCGGATCCTCGGCAAACTCCGCCGCATGGGCATTGTCAGCGTCAGCTACATGATCGACAACGTCTTCGGCGTCCGTGGCGACCCAGGCTGGCGTCTCTACAAAAAAGACCTCACTCATTTCGATCTCCACGTCGTCCAGCGCGACAAAAACGTCCTCGAATACCGCGAGCACGGCGCCCGCGACGTCCTCAAAATCCAGACCGCATACGAACCCACCATCCACTTCCCGCCGCCCCCCGGCTGGAGCGACGCCGACCGCACCAGCGGCGTCTCCTTCATCGGCACGCCGTACGATGACCGCGCCGGCTTTCTCACCCGCCTCTGGAAGGAATTCGGCCTCCCCGTCACCATCTCCGGCAGCTCCGTCTGGCGTGAGCGCCTCACACCCGAGGCCCAGCAGGCCATCTACACGGGCAGGGAACTCTACGGCCGCGACTACCGCGAAGCCATCTGGCGCGCCAAAATCAACCTCAGCTTTCTCACCCACTCCAACCACGACGAGTTCGCGCACAAGAGCTTCGAGATCGCCGCATGCGAAGGCTTCCTGCTCGTCGAGCGCTCCCCCGGCCACCTCGCCCGTTTCGTCGAAGACGAAGAGGCAGTCTTCTTCGAGGGCATCCAGGAATGCGTCGAAAAAATCCGCCGCTATCTTCCCGACGAAGCCTCCCGCACCCGCATCGCCGCCGCCGGCCGCGTCCGGGCCGAGCGCAGCGGCTACCACAACGACGCGCAGGTCGCCAAAATCATCGCCCGCCTGCGCGATATCCTCAAAAAATCCTGAGTGGAGGCCTCATGGAGCACATCCGGCTCGCATCCAGCGGGCGCGAGACAACCCGCCTCGGCTTCGGCTGCTCCATCCTCATGGCCGGCATCTCGCGCCGTCAGAGCCTCCGCCTTCTCGACGCCGCCTACGACGCCGGCATTCGTCACTTCGACGTCGCTCCTCTCTACGGCTACGGCGAAGCCGAGAGCTGCCTCGGCGATCTCATCGCCCGCCACCCTGACATCACCATCACCACAAAATTCGGCATAGCCCCGCCCGGCCGCGGCAGCCTCCTCCGCACCGTCCGCCGCGCCGTCGGCCCACTCCTCCAGCGCGTCCCCTCGCTCAAGCGCCTCGCGCGCTCGGCCGGAGCGGCTGCCGCCCCTCCCGCAAAATCCAGATTCACTGCCGCAGAGGCCCGCGCCTCACTTGATCGCAGCCTCCGCAATCTCCGCACGACCCACGTCGACCTCCTGCTCCTGCACGAACCCGAATCAACGGACCTCACAGACTTCACCCTGCTCGATTTCCTCAACAACGCCGTCGCGGAAAAAATCATTGGCGACTTTGGCGTTGGCAGCGACAGTGCGAAACTCCCGGCACTCCTCCGCGACCGCCCCGGCTACTGCCGCGTCGTCCAGCACGACTGGTCCATCCTCGATCCTCTCGAATCTCCGCGCCGCGAGACGGACTTCCACATCCACCACCGTGCGTTGACCGAACATTTGCACACCCTCCACGACGCTCTCACCAGCGACAAAGCCCGTTGCCGCCGTTGGTCCGAGATCACGGGCCGGGATTTGGCGCGACGCGAAGTCCTCGCAGCGCTTATGCTGAAGGCAGCGCTGATTCTGCATCCAAACACCATCCTTCTGGTGTCCTCGAAGAACCCTGCGCACATCAGAGAGAATGTCCATGTAGCAGAGGACGCGAGCCTCGAAGAGCCCGCTCGACGTCTTCATCAACTTGTGCAGCGTGAAGGCTTGTCCTCCGCAGCCAACTAACCCGCCGGAGGGCCGCCGATGAACCGCTGGAGACGCTGGCGCACAAGCATACTGCTGATCCTCGCGGTGCTTGGCCCCGGCTTCATCACGGCCAATGTAGACAACGACTCCGGCGGCATCTACACCTATGCCACCGCAGGCGCGCAGTTCGGCTACGCCCTCCTCTGGACCATGATCCCCATGGCGATCATGCTTGCCTTCGCGCAGGAGATCTCCGCGCGCATGGGCGTTGTCACCGGTAAAGGACTCAGCGAACTCATCCGCGAGGAATTCGGTCTTCGTATCACGGCCATGCTGATGTTCGGCCTCGTCCTCTGCAATCTCGGCGACGTCGTCAGCGAGTTCGCCGGCGTCAGCTCCAGCGCTTCGCTCTTCCACATCAGCAAATGGATCTCAGTACCCATCGTGATGGTGCTCGTCTGGGTGCTCGTCGTCTACGGGGATTACAAGAAACTCGAAAAACTCTTCGTCGTTCTCAGCTTCCTCTACATCGCGTACATCATCACCGCCGTGCTCGCGCACCCCAACTGGAGCTCCGCCGTGAAGGACACGCTTCGCTTCCCGCGCCTTCGCGATCTCCGCAACTCGGACTATCTCTATCTGTCCGTCGGCCTCATCGGAGCCACTGTTGCTCCCTGGCAGCAGTTCTATTTGCAGGCTTCGGTCGTCGACAAGGGCACGCCGACATCGAAGCTCAAGTTTGCTCAGACGGACGCTGTCTTCGGCTCCGTCTTTTCGATCATCGTCGCCGCGTTCATCGTCATCGCCTGCGCGGCCACGCTCTTTGTCGGCAACGTCCACAACATCTCTGACGCCGCTGACGCTGCTCAGTCCCTCCGCCCCCTCGGCGGCCAATACGCCTCCGTGCTGTTCGCCTTCGGCCTCCTGAACGCGTCCATCTTCGCGGCCTCCATTCTTCCGCTCTCCACCGCCTATACGGTTTGCGAAGCGCTCGGCTTCGAGAGCGGCCTGAGCAAGAAGTTCCGCGAAGCGCCCGTCTTCTATTGGCTCTACACGGGTCTTCTGGTCGTCGGGGCCGCCGTCATTCTTATCTCGAACCGGCCCCCTGCAAAGCTCGCCGTTCTTTCGCAGGTGCTCAACGGCGTGCTGCTGCCGGCGGTGCTGGTCTTCATGCTCATCCTGGTCAACAAGAAGTCGCTGATGGGCGCCAGGCGCAACAAGACCTCCTACAATATCGTCGCGTGGACGCTCACGGCTCTCGCTACGATCCTCACGGCTGTCATGTTGATCGGCTTGCTCAAGGCAAGCTAAAGCAGCTTGCCTTCCGCCAGCTCACGAATGAGCGTGAGATCTGCGGCGAGGAAGTCATACTCCGGCAGACGATCGAACGTGGTCCACTGCATCTCCTCAAACACCAGGTTCTGCAGCTCGCCCGTAAAGCTTTCGATCGTGAAGAACTGAATATGGATTGAGCCGCCATTGCGATACTTATGACGAATCGCAGTTATCTCCGGCCCGACCGTCGCCCGAATGCCGAGCTCCTCGTCGAGCTCCCGCGCAAGCGCCTGCTGCGGAGTCTCTCCCGGTTCAACCTTGCCGCCCGGAAACTCCCATTTCAGCCCCATCGGCTTGTCGACGCTTCGCTGGCAGATCAGCACCTCGCGCTGCGGATGCTCCCCGCGAAGTATCAACCCGGCGACCACGTAGCGAAGAGGCCGAGCGGGGGATGAATTATTCGACGGCAGTTTGCGAATGGACTCTTTCACGTCGTGCTGTCAGTGTAAGACGGTTGTCAGACGGCTTGGGGTACACCCCAGGGTTCACGCTTTTCACGGAGCAACCAGATTGTCACTGGATTGTTATCGTGGAACCGGATAGTAAACAGGCCATCCGCGGTCCGCGCTGAATCGTGCCAGTTCCGCCGACGGGTTCACCGGGAACGGACGCCGCGCAATCGATAGCATGGCCGCATCATGAACCGAGTTGCCGAAAACGGCATCCGGCGACGTGACCGCAGCGCGAGCCAGCGACGTTACCTTGCCCTCATCCGTCGGTATATCGCACAGCACATCGGACGCCACTCCATTTCTGCATTCCACGCAGGCGGCGAGCACACGCTCCGCTGGAATTCCGAATCGCTTCACGCCCTCTTCCACAACCCAGTCGCACGTAGAGCTCACCGCCCAGATCTCAGTGCCGGCAGCCTGTAAATCACGCACGACCTGAAGCATCTCGGGAAAAATCTGCGCTTCGATCTTCTCGCGAAAGAACGCTGCCGCCGCGGTGCGCAGCCTCTCTTCGGAAATACCCTGATACACCTGGACCATCTCGCCACAGATCGCGAGTTCCGAGACGTCGCCACGCTTGTATCCGGCATATCGCTCGTTCAGCCAGGCCGTCGCTTCGGCAGAGAGCAGCCCCGTCTCCATCGTCCAGTACATGAATGCGGAGCCCGAGTCCGGTCCCCACAGGGTCCCATCGCAGTCAAACACTGCCACGCGCGGTGCGGCCTCGTAGACGCGAGCAAGAAACTCAGTAGTGGTCAGCGTTTCAGGGCTTTCGAGAGCGTTCAAACAAATCTCCAGCATTGGTGGTTTGGGAAGACTTTCAGATTAAGTAGACCACGTAACAAGCCTGCGAATCACAGACCTGTCAGACAGGAGTGCCCAACCTTTGATAGCCTGTCGTGGCTAGCTACAGAGACGAACGAGCGTAAACAAGAGGGTTGAACCATGTTGGATGAAAACAGGCTATTTCCTGCCGAACCTGCGACGAGACGTGTTGCGGCAAAACTCTATGAATCCGTTGAGAACCTTCCGATCATCAGCCCGCACGGCCATACGGATCCCCAATGGTTCGCTGACGACCAGCCGTTTCCTGATCCTGCTGCGCTCTTCATTCAGCCGGATCATTACATCTTCCGCATGCTCTACTCGCAGGGAATTAGTTTGGAGTCCCTCGGAATTCCACAGTCGGACGGCAAACAGAAGGCTGATCCGCGCGAGGTCTGGCGCATCTTCGCCAGGAACTACTACCTCTTCCGCGGAACTCCCACGCGCCTCTGGATCGACTACGCGTTCGAAAAGCAGTTCGGCCTGAAGGACCGCCTCAGCACCGACAATGCCGACGAGTATTACGACACCATCGACAAGGAACTGCGCACACCCGCATTTCGTCCCCGCGCCCTCTTCGAAAGCTTCAACATTGAGGTGCTCGCAACGACGGACACCGCTTTCGATCCCCTGACGCAGCACAAGAAGATTCGCGAGAGCGGATGGAAGGGACGCATCGTGCCCACGTTCCGTCCTGACGCCGTTATCGACGCCGAGTACATCGGCTTCCACGACAACCTGAAGAAGCTCGCGGATTCCGCGAACGAGGACGTCTCGAACTACAAGGGCTACCTCACCGCCTTGCGCAAGCGGCGCGCGTTCTTCAAGGAGAACGGTGCCACGGCTACGGATCACGGGCACCTCACCGCGCGTACCGCCGATCTACCGTTTAGCGACGCCTCCGCGCTCTACGAGCGCATCTACACCGGCAAGACGAAGGCCGGCGACATCGAGCTCTTCCAGGCCCAGATGCTGACGGAGATGGCCGGAATGAGCGTGGAGGATGGGCTGACGATGCAGCTTCATCCGGGCTCGATCCGCAACCACAACGCGCTGGTCTACGCGAAGTTCGGGCGCGACAAGGGAGCAGATATCCCATCGCCGACCGAGTACGTTCGCGGCTTGCAGCCGCTGCTCTCGAAGTACGGCAACGAGCCGAACTTCACCTTTATTTTGTTCACGCTCGACGAGTCGACATACTCGCGGGAGCTGGCCCCCCTGGCGGGGCATTATCCCTGCCTGCGGCTGGGGCCGCCGTGGTGGTTCCATGACTCGCCGGAGGGGATGCGGCGCTTCCGGGAGGAGGCGACCGAGACAGCCGGGTTCTACAACACGGTCGGGTTCAACGACGACACCAGGGCGTTCCTGTCGATTCCGGCGCGGCACGATGTGGCCCGCAGGGTGGACTGCGCGTTCCTCGGAAAGCTGGTGGCTGAGGGCCGACTCGATGAGGATGAGGCCTTCGAGCTGGCCCAGGACCTAACGGTGAATCTGGTGAGGAAGGCGTATAAGTTGTAGGTACCCCCTCCCCCTACTTTTTGTGCAAAGTCTTCGAAGAAGGGGACTTAGGTCTGGACTTTGTGTCAAGAGTCCCATTTTTCGTATGGTGGAAGCTGCAAAGTCTTCAAAGAACTTGAGTTATGAAATGCGAATGCCCGGCGTTGAGCCGGGCCGTTCTCTTTCATCCTCAAGTTTAAGAGTAAATACCCTGCCAAGCACTTAGGTTTTACTGCTGCTGGTAGAGGCGGACGTAGTCAACCCACATGCGACCGGTGGCGGGGGTGGTGGAGTCGGTTGTGCCGGGGAAGCCGGCTTCGCCGATCGCGAAGTTGAGGATCACGTAGAAGGGGTGGTCGAAGACCCACTTTGTGCCGGGTGGGAGATCGGCCGGCGTAACGACCGAGAAGGGCTTGGACGGGTCGTCGCGGTAGAACTCCATGCGGTTGGGTGACCAGGTCATGCCGTAGGTGTGGAATTGGCCGTCGTCGATCCGTCCGGGAACGCCATTCACAGTTGGAAAGGTGAAGGTGCGGCTGATGCCTTTGCCGCCGGAGTAGCCGGGACCGTGGACGGTGGCTGAGGTGGTGGAGGGACCATACTTCTGGACCCACTCGATGATGTCCTGCTCGCCGCAACCGGGCCAGCCAGTCTTCTCGTGGTCTTCGCCGAGCAGCCAGAAGGCAGGCCAGAAGCCGGCGCCGGGTTCCATGCGGAGGCGTGCTTCGACGCGACCGTAGAGGATCGAGCGTTTGTCCTGGGTGTTGAGGCGGGCGGAGCTCCAGAGTTGGCCGGTGTGGATGGCGGTGAGGACGAGGTGGCCGTTGCCGTCTTCGTAGAGGTTGGGATGGGTCTTGCTGTCGCAGGGGCCGTCGTTGTCTTCGGGGCGGCAGTAGAACTGGATCTCGTGATTGCCCTTGGGTCCCCAGCCGCGGACGAAGTTCCAATCGGCGGAGGAGGGAAGCGAGTTGGCGGAACCATTGAACTCGTCGGACCAGACGAGGTGCCAGGTTTGAGCGTGTGCGGATGTGACGGCGAAGAGTGTGAAGGCCAGAGTGAGGAGCCGCGAGTGCATTCGTGTCATCGAGATGATGGTATCCGCACGATTGTTCGAGAGGGTGGTGTATTCCGGTCACAATTCGGTGAGCTGGCCGCAATGCGCTTTGCTCTAACGGATCGCCTCCCGCGTGGCCGGCAATCCGGAAGTTCGTGGAACGGATTGAAATGTCCGGATTGCCGACGACGCTCGCTAAGCAGTCAATGAGCGCATTGCCCTGTTATGGATAGTTGACACCCGAACCGATTGCATCGCTGAGCCGTCTTCTCCAGACTTATACGTCACACCATCTAAGAACCCCGAACAGGACTTTCTTTACTCGGCGCTCACCAGACGTTCCGAGCCCATTCCGATAACTGAGGGAGCGAGGCAGAACTCTCACCTCGCTTGAACGACAAGTGCCTGGCGCGCGTGTTGAAGGAACATCTGTGCCGAACTGGAGGATTCCTTATCCAGGGAGTCTCCCCTCTTTTCAACAGGAACGGCGAAATTCTGCGGCAAAGCCTCGCCGTAGATAATCATCAATTCCGTCCGGCGATCCGCAGAGGGCACATGAAACATACGGACCATGGCAGTGTTATGCGGCAACGAAATGTGCCGTTTCGCAAGCAGCTCTACCATGGCGGCGCCGTCCGATCCTTTATCTCCCAGCATCAAGGCCCCAAGATCGTGCAAGCTCTTCACGTCATAGTTGACGGGAAGATTGCCGATTTGGGTCGTAGGCATGGAAGCATAGTCATAAGTAAAGTTGTTGGTCGGCAGGAAATGTTCGAACTGGATCAGGAAGAATTGCTTCGCAATGTTCTCGCGGTCCCGCCTGGCAAAAACGTACTGTTCGGCCTCGGCGTTTCCATGGAGATTCACTTGTTGCTTACCCACGAATAGGAATCCTCTCCCAATGGTCAGCTGCACCTTAGGGAACTTCTCCGATACGATTGTCCTGCCTTTCAAATGACGTAGCGCATTCGGGTTGTCCTCCACCGCTGCCTGGGCAAACGCAGTGCTCAGGAGAACGAAGCAAATTGCCGCAACGATCATCGTCCTGCGGCTCGGAACGTACATCGTTACACTCCAGTACATTTTTCACGGCTCCCCGTGTTGAGCAGGCGCATCGGCAACACTGGCCGACGTGCACTGAGGCTTCGAACTACTTATTGCGGTGCTTCGCTCTGCTCGAAAAGTGCCGACTCATAGTTTCCCCTCGCGCTCGGTAGGGTCTGGCGCGAGAGGAGCGCCGGTGCAGGGGTCGATAGTGAGCGGATGCGGATCCTTCTTCTTTGGCCACACGTATGGCGTGGTGCTATGGGAATCGTGGCCGCCCCCGACGCGCACGGTGAGACTCCATTGCGCAACGTTCGCGATCGGTGCGATGTTGCCTTCGCTGTCGAAGCGCAGCGGAGCGCTCCAGAATTGGAAATCGTGGCCCTTGATGCCGTCCGGCCTCGAACCCCAGCGATCCGCAATCCATATCAGCGCTTCACCATCGGGCGTTGGAATATGGGCGATCGAGGCTTGCTGGGCCGCCACGATCGGCTTCTGGCCGGGATCGCGGTTGATGTTGGACCGCAGCGTATATGGTCCCAGGGGAGAGGACGCGACGTAGACCCGCGCGCCGCTGCCTCGGGCGCAGAAGCAGCAGGCCGTATCGAACAGCACGTAATAGAGCCCGTTGCGCTTGAACATCGATGTTGCCTCGCAGTTGCGGGCAAGGACATCGCTGACCTCCCCGGTCGATGCCAGAAAATCGGCCGTCAAACGCTCGACACGGACAGCGTGACCCTGCGAGATGGCGGTATAGATGTAGTAACCGGTGCCATCTTCGTCTACAAAGATGGTGCCAGCCCCTGGGTGCTGATCCGCCTCAGTCAATTTCACGCGAGTGTTCGCGATCGTGAAGGGGCCTACCGGCGTATCGCTGGTCGCCACGCCTACCTGCCCATCCCATAGCTTGGGATACCAGTTGTACAGAAGAACGTACTTGTGGGTCCTGGCGTTATAGGCCATCGAAGGGTTGTAGTAAACGCCATCGGGAGGTGACTTCAGCAGCTCGCCCTCGAAGGTCCACTGCTGCAGATCGGCCGAGCTATAGACGCGGAAACGATTATTGATGCTGTAGCCGGCCGTCGTGTCGTAGGCAGTGCCGTAGAGGTAGTATCGGCCGTTTGCAAAGAGCAGGCCGCCATCGTGCGCATCGACGATCGCGCCCGAGCTGTCCCGCCGCGGTTGAACATTGCTGATCGTAATAGTGCGGAATTGCTGCCGCCTGGCTGCGGCGATCCCGGCCACGCCCGAGAGAATGCAGATGCAGAAGGCGGCCAAGGCCGATCGATTGAATTTCGTCATTCCGGTGTCTCTTTTCTGAGACTCGAGAATACTCTCGCCGCGGGGGGTAATTCCGCAGGACGCGTTTGCCTCACATCGCGGAATGTACTCACGAGGCTCGCGCACGGTAAAGGCTAAAGATTATCGGGTCGGATGGGATGGTGGTGGGGGGTGCGGTGAAGAGAGTTGGGGCTCTTGCTTTAGCGCAGGTCACTCGCTCTGGTGTCGAGGGCCGTTGTGATTGATGCCTACGCCGCCGTTGGTCGTCACGAAGTGCACGGTCGCGCCGCCACTGCCAAGATTGGTGTCGATGTGTCTCCGGCTGATCTCTCCGCCACTGAGCGGAAGGTCGACCGACACGCCTCCATGGGTGGTCCCGGCGACCAGGTGGGCAGAGTATTGCGCAGGCACGCTGACGTTGATGCCCCCGTTGGTAGTGTCGGCGTAGAGTCCTGCGCCGTTCCAGCGGTCTCCGCTTAGTGCTGCCTCGATGCCGCCGTTGGTGGTCCGGGCGTGCACCTCGCCGGCAAGATCGTGCAGAGTGATGCCGCCGTTCGTGGTTTGGACCGTGGCGTTCCCGTCAAGGCCGCTGAGCTCGATGCCTCCATTGACGGTGTGGAGCTGTGCGGCGATATGGCGTGGCACGAGGAGACGGTAGTTCACATACCAGCTGCGCCTGGTGAGCATGGTGCTGGGGCCGTCGGCGTGGATCGTATCGCCGAGGTCAATCTTCACCTCGTGCAACAGGGATTCTGCGTCTTCCTTGCTGCCGGCGGCGGCCATGATACGAGCCTCGAACGCGATGTCGTTACGGTCCTGACCGATGACCTCGATGCCACCGTTGCCGTTGGAGATTTTTAGCTCGGAACGGGGAGGCAGCATCGTCTTGCGAAGCTCGCAGGCATGCTGCTGAGCCAATCCGAAAAGGCCGTAGTTCTTCGTCTGGCCCTGATCGCCGTTGCAGGCGCCGGTTGTGAGCGTCTGGGCGTGAAGGATGGGCGTGAGCAGCAGGAGAGCGGAGGTTGCGAGGACAAGTCGGTGCATGGTCGATTCTCCGGAGCGAGTTGTGCCGCAGATAGATACGCGCGGCGCACTGCCGCGGTTCCCGTATGAATGCCGCTAAGTTGTAGCCTGTAGATCGGCAGTTCGTTCGTGTGGGAGGGATATCGGTCATGTCCCTGCGCAAACGGTTTCTGTTCGCAATGTTGTTTGCGATTGTTGCCCTGACGGCGGACGGAAAGGGCAGCGTTTACGAGGCGGAATCTGTCCCGATTCAATTCAAGAATCCGAAGGATTTGGGTGTTGGAAAGGTGCTGGTGGCAGCCAGCAAGCTCGGCGATCCGAGCTTTGCAGGAACGGTGATCCTGCTGGTTCACTACGATGAAAAAGGCGCGGTCGGACTGATTCTCAACCGGCGCACGGATGTGCCGCTTTCGCGAGTGCTTGATCTCAAAGCCGCGAAAGACCGCTCCGATCCGGTCTATGTTGGCGGACCGGTGGAACCCACGAACGTGTTGGCATTGTTTGCGTCGTCGGCCAAGGTTGAAAAGGCTGACAACGTCTTCGGTGGGGTTTATTTGGTTTCCGATAAAGCACTGTTCGAAAAGACAATTGCGGCGCGACCGGACCCTGGCGTTTTTCACGTTTACCTGGGATATGCCGGATGGACACAAGATCAGTTGCGGGCGGAAGTGCAATTAGGCGCGTGGTTTATTTTTCCGGCAGACACGGGCACAGTCTTCAGTTCCGATCCGGGTTCTTTGTGGCCGGAGATGATTAAGAAGACACAATTGAAATTCGCGAAGACTGAGCCCTTCGCACAACCCTCTCAGCGTTGGCCCCAGTGTTCGGAGTGGATGGGGGCAGAGTCGCGCGATTGATTGGCCGGAGTGGATGAGGGTGAGCGCTTGAGGGCAAAGCGGAGCTGGGAGAGGATCATTTCAAGGATGAAAAGGCAGGCCCATCCCAAGTCAAGGGAGCGTTGTTTCAGAGCGAACTGAGAAATGACGAAGGCGACGAACAGGCCGACGCTGAGCGCTGTGTAGTAACGGGATTGCACGAGTGTGCGCAGGGGTTCGAGCTGTGCTTCTGTCCAACGCTCGTCCTCAACTCCGTGCCGGAGGTCGGAGACGAATTTGAGTGGAAGGATCGTGCAGACGGAGCCTGCAACAATGCCGAAAAGCAAGTAGGCGCCGAACAGGGGCGAGTGAACCAGTCGCGACCCTGGGATGAGAAAAAACAAGCACATGATCAAGATGCAGAGGAGTGAAAGCAGTGCGAGCCTTGCGGGCGAGTCGGACAGGCTCAGCTTCATCGCCGGCCCCAGTGTTCGGAGTGGATGGGGGCGAGTTGGTCGCGCCAGTTGGCGATGAGGCCGGAGCGTGGGGCAGGTGGGCGACGGACGGCCCATCGCAGTTGCGAGAGGAGCTGCCCGAGAACCAGGGCTACGAAGCCGCCGGTGCGGAACCTGGCCAAGAGGGCCCACCCGATGAGGTAGCTGAGAGCGAAGACGATCAGCAGTGCGGTGGTGTAGGAGGATTCGAGCCAGGAGCGCAGAGGCTCGATCTGCTCTTCGGACCATCGCTGGTTCTGGATGCCTTTCCTCAGCGAGCCGATGGCGCTGAAGGCGATGAGGATCCCGGGGATGCAGAGGCCGAAGACGAACAGAAACGGCGTCCAGCGGATGCAACCGCAGGCGTCACTGGTACGGACGAAGCGGGTTAGGGAAAGACTGGCGGCTGAGATGACGACGCCGGAGAGGCTGACGAGGAGCAGTTGCGCAGGCGTTAGATTAAGGCGCGACTTCATCGCGAGACGAGTGTAACGCGTTTTCCGAGCGGCGCTAAGATAAAGGCCTATGAGTCTGTTTTTTGCTGCTGGATCGCCGACGACGGAGATGTCTCCGGAGGAGTTTCGCGCGGGGCTGTTTGAGGCCCTGGACAAGCTGGAGAAGTTGAAGCCGCGGAAGAAGGTGCTGGCGGTGCCGCCGGACTTTACGCGCTTTCACTCGAAGGCCGGTGAGCTGACGGACATGGCGTTTGAATACTACGGCGACCGGCTGACCGATGTGTTGCCGGCGCTGGGAACGCATAAGCCGATGAGCGAGAGCGAGCTGGCGACGATGTATCCGAAGACGCCGAAGAATCTCTTTCGCGTGCATGATTGGCGGAATGACATTGTGACGCTGGGCGAGGTGCCGAGCGAGTTCATGTGCGAGGTGAGCGAGGGAAAGCTGGACTACACGTGGCCGGCGCAGGTGAACAAGCTGCTGCGGGATGGCGGGCATGATGTGATTCTGTCGATTGGGCAGGTGGTGCCGCATGAGGTCGTCGGCATGGCGAACGGCAGCAAGAATATTTTTGTGGGCACGGGCGGTGTCATGGGGATTCATCGGTCGCACTTTCTAGGTGCGGTGTATGGCATGGAGCGCATGATGGGGCGCGCGGATACGCCGGTTCGCAGAGTGCTGAACTATGCGAGCGAGCACTTCGCGAAAGACCTGCCGATTGTGTATGTGCAGACGGTGGTGAACAAGAACGACAAGGGCGAACTGGTGATGCGCGGCTTGTTCATCGGCGATGACAATGACTGCTTTGAGAAGGCTGCTGAGCTGAGTTTGAAGTGCAACTTCCTGATGCTGGATCGCGAGATCAAGAAGGCGGTGGTGTTTCTTGATCCGCATGAGTTCAAGACGACGTGGCTGGGGAACAAGAGCGTGTATCGGACGCGGATGGCGCTCGCGGATGACGCGGAGCTGATTGTGCTGGCGCCGGGTGTGCATGAGTTCGGCGAGGACGCGACGATCGACAAGCTGATACGGAAGTTTGGGTACTGCGGCACGCCAAAGACGCTGGAGTATGTGAAGGAAGATCCGGGGTTGGCGGCGAATCTGAGCGCGGCGGCGCACTTGATTCATGGGTCGAGCGAGGGACGGTTCACGATTCGGTATTGTCCGGGTGGGCTGACGCGCGAGGAGATCGAAAGCGTGCACTACGAGTACGGCGATCTGAAGGAGTACGAGAAGAAGTACGACCCGGAGAAGCTAAAGGATGGATGGAATGTGGTGGATGGTGAGGAGATCTTCTACATCTCGAACCCGGGGCTGGGGCTGTGGGCGTACAAGGGGCGGTTCGTGAACTGATGCCAACTCTCACGCGGCGGAAACTCCATCGGCTATGGGCCATCCCCAAAGAAGACAAGGCCAGACTCAAGCGAATGCGCTTGCCGTGGTGGGGCATTCTTTGTGTCATAGTGAGCACGATCGCCCTTGGGTTGCTCTTCTATCACATGGGAAGGCCGGAGCTTACACTGCCAGTGCTGGCGACCGTTTTCGTCTTCGTTCTTATCCTTACGGTGAAGTGGCGGCTACGAGCTTATGCATGGTTCTGGAGCACGATAGCCGTCCTGGTAATGCTTCACGTGACGATGCTTTTGTTGATTCCGTGGACGAAGAAATGGGTGCCTGCCGTGACTAGCACTGCGGTCGTAACAATAGATATCTGGGCGATGCTCGCAGTCATTTCCGTCGTCGGGCATTTGTGCGGTAGTGAAGTTTGATCCAGATTTCGCGCCTGTCTGACTCAATTGTTGCGCTGTCTGACCGGATGTCGATATGCTGGTGGGCGCGAAGATGCCGCGGAATATTCGTGCGTCTGAAGATTCCTGGTAGAGATTTGATTGGAGAGCTGTGATGGCGAGTGAGATGCGTTTGCCGAAGTATTCCGTGGGGGTGGGCGACCGGTTCGCGCACCAGGCGAAGGCCCAGTTGGCGGCGTGTGTAAAGGCCAAGGAAGCTGGGTGTGAGGTTGTGCCGGTGTGGAATAAGTCCAACCGCGAGCACACGATCATCGGGACGGACCCGAAGCAGACGCGTAAGGCGGCGGATGCAGCGGTGAAGGAGCTTGGTTGGAAGCTGCCGTACTTTCTGGATGCGGACCACATCAACCTGAAGAACGTGGAGCGGTTTTTGGAGCCGTGTGACTTCTTCACGATTGATGTCGCCGAGGAGATTGGAAAGCCTGCGCAGCGCGAAGATGTGGAAGGGTTTGTGTCGCGGCATCCGGAGCTGGTGGGCGAGGTGCGGATTCCGCGGATCGCGCAGCCGTTCAAGACGGATGTGAAATTTGTGAAGGATGTGGCAAACAAGTTTCTCGCGGCTGTGCAGGATGCGGGGCGGATCTATCGGTTCCTGGTGGAGAAGAAGGGCGAGGGCAAGTTTGTGCCTGAGGTCTCGATGGACGAGACAGACTCGCCGCAGACGCCGGTGGAGCTGCTGATTATCCTGGCGGCGATCGCGGACGAGAAGATTCCGATCCAGACGATTGCGCCGAAGTTCACGGGGCGGTTCAACAAGGGCGTGGATTATGTGGGCGATGTGAAGCAGTTCGCGAAGGAGTTCGAGGAGGACATCGCGGCGATTGCGTTTGCGGTGGAGCGGTATGGGCTGCCGAAGAATTTGAAGCTGAGCGTGCACTCGGGCTCGGATAAGTTTTCGATCTATGCGCCGATTCACGCGGCCATCACGAAGTTTGACGCGGGCGTGCATTTGAAGACGGCGGGGACCACGTGGCTGGAGGAGCTGATCGGACTGGCAGAGGCCGGCGGGTCGGGCCTGGAGCTGGCGAAGGAGGTCTACCGCGAGGCGTATGCGCATGCAGATGAGCTGATGGCGCCGTATGCGACGGTGATCGACATTGACCGCGCGAAGCTGCCGAAGCCGGAGGAGGTGGATAAGTGGACCAGCGAGCAGTTCACCTCGGCGCTGCGGCACGATCATAAGAATCCGGCATATAACCCGAGCTTCAGGCAGTTGCTTCACGTGGGCTTCAAGGTCGCGGCGAAGATGGGCGACCGGTACACGAAGGAGCTCGTGGAGCACGAGGATGTTATCGCGAAGAACGTAACGACGAACCTGTGGGATCGGCATATTCGGCCGGTGTTTCTGGGGCAGAGCGCGTAAGCTGTCGAGGGGACCCACTCATCCGCTTCGCGTATGAATGGGGCACCCGGTTCGAGCCAGTTCCTGGCACCCGGTGGTACAGTAGCTGAGATTTTGTTCGGAGATGCGCGGAAATGATCGTGGTGCTGATGGGAGTGAGCGGGTCGGGGAAGACAACCATCGGCACACTGCTGGCGAAGCGCACGGGAACGGTGTTCGCGGATGCCGATGACTATCATCCGGCGGCGAACAAAGAGAAGATGCACGCGGGGATTCCGCTGAACGATGAGGACCGGCAGCCTTGGCTGGAGATTCTGAACGGCGTGCTGCGGAGCTGGTACAAGAGCGGTGAGGGGGGTGTGCTCGCGTGCTCTGCGCTGAAGCAGAAGTACCGGGACACGCTGGCGAACGGGATTCCGTCGAATGCGATCACGTTTGTATGGCTGGATGGGGACAAGGAACTGTTAAGTGAGCGGCTGGCGGCGCGGCATCACGAGTTCATGAATTCGAAGCTGCTGGACAGCCAGTTTGCGACGCTGGAGCCGCCCAAGGACGCGCTGCGGGTTGTGAACGATAAGACCCCGGAGCAAGTGGTTGACGAGATTCTGCAGCACGTTGCGTTGACGCAGGATGCGGCTGAGACGGGAAAAGCAAAAGCAGATCCCCTGCGGGGATGACAGAAAGTAAGGCAACGGCATTGCGCCGATGCGGAAGATGAGGGAGAGGCGATGGCAGGCTTGTTTGATTTGAGCGGGAAGACGGCGGTGGTGGTGGGTGGAACGTCGGGCATTGGCCTGGCCATGGCGCTGGGGCTGGCGGACGCAGGCGCGGACGTTGTGGCGAGCTCGCGCCGGCAGGAGCAGGTGGACGAGGCGGCGAAGCAGATTGAGGAGCGTGGGCGGCGGAGCTTGCGCGTGGCGTCGGATGTGGGTGACCGCGCGAGTTTGCAGGCGCTGTGCGATGCGACGATTGGCGCCTTTGGCAAAGTCGACATTTTGATCAACTCGGCGGGTAAGATCAAGCGCGCGCCGACGGTGGATTTTCCTGAAGACGAGTGGAACTCGATCATGGAGACGAACGTGACGGGGACGCTGCGCGCGTGCCAGATCTTCGGCAGGAAGATGCTGGAGAAGGGTTATGGGCGGATCATTAATATCGCGTCGCTGAACACGTTTGTGTCGCTGAAGGAAGTGACGGCGTATGCGTGCTCGAAGGCTGCGGTGGGGGCGCTGACGCGGTCGCTGGCGGTGGAGTGGTCCGCGCAGGGTGTGACGGTGAATGGCATTGCGCCGGGTGTGTTCCGCACGGCGCTGAATGCGGAGCTGCTGGACAAGAGCGAGCGCGGCAAGGAGCTGCGGATGCGCACGCCGATGGGCCGGTTCGGCAAGACAGAGGAGCTGGTGGGCGCGGCGGTATACCTGGCGTCGGATGCGGCGGGGTTTGTGACCGGCGAAATCCTGGTGGTGGATGGCGGATTCCTGGCTAGCGGCGTGAATCAGTAGATCCGAGGGGCAGGCGGCCTAAATCAAAAGACAATCGTTTTTCTGTGGACGCAGAGGCAGCCAGTCTTGCATGGGAGATGCTAGACTGGCTGCCTTGTTTGCAAAGGAGCGAGACGCGTGATGAAGGTAGCCCATTGTGTGGCTGTTTGTGGAGTGCTTGGCCTGACGGCGTTGACGGTATCGGGACAGAACTCGAACAGGAGCCGGCCGTGGATGGACGCAAAGCTCTCGCCGGAACGCCGCGCAGAGCTGGTGCTGCAGCAGATGACGCTGGACGAAAAGATTGCTCTGCTGCACGGCGAAGGTATGGCGCGGCAGACTGACCTTCCGCCCGAGGTTGAGGCCGTGCAGGACCAGTCGAATGGCGGCGCCGGATTTGTGCTGGGTGTACCGCGGCTGGGTATTCCGACGATCCAGATGAGTGACGCGGCGTATGGTGTGCGGCAGAGCGCGAACAACGGACGCTACTCAACTGCGCTGCCGTCGAATGTCGGATCGGCTGCGAGCTGGGACCCTGATGCGGCGTGCGCTTACGGCAAGCTGATCGGCGATGAACTGCGGATGCAGGGCTACAACGCGACGCTGGGTGGAGGGACGAACATCACGCGTGATCCGCGGAATGGGCGCACGTTCGAATACATGGGCGAGGACCCGGTGCTGGCAGGGACGATGGTCGGCGCGCGCATTCGGTGCGAAGGCGGCGAGCATGTGATCTCGGACATCAAGCACTATGCGTTCAACGATCAGGAGAGCGGGCGGCAGGAGGTGGATGCGCAAATCGGCGAGCGCGCGGGACGTGAGAGCGATCTGCTGGCATTTGAGATTGGCGTGAAGACCGGCCACCCAGACGCGGTAATGTGCAGCTATAACGGCGTGAACGGCGACTACGCGTGCGAGAACACGTGGCTTCTGCATGATGTGCTGAAGACGGAGTGGAAGTTTCCGGGATTTGTGATGTCGGACTGGGACGCGACGCACAGCACGGTGAAGGCGTCGCATGCGGGGCTTGATCAGGAGCAGCCGCTGGATTTGTTCTATGGCGCGAAGCTGAAGCAGGCGGTGGAGAACGGAGAAGTTTCGCAGGACGAGCTGAATGATCATGTGCGGCGAGTGCTCTGGGCGGAGTTCGCGAGCGGGATCATCGACGATCCCGTTGTGCGTGGGGTGGTTGATCCGGAGCATGGGTTTGAGGTGTCGCAGAAGGTCGAAGAGGGAAGCGTCGTGCTGCTGCGGAACGAGCGCAGCACCTTGCCGCTGGATGCGACGAAGGCGCAGTCGATTGCGGTGATTGGGTTCAATGCGGATATGGGGATGATCTCGGGCGGCGGGTCGGCGCAGGTTGATGCTCCGGGACAGGTTGGCGGAACGCCGTGGCGCAAACACGTCTGGTTCCCAACGTCGCCTCTGAAGGCGATCCAGGCGCAGGCGCCGAACGCGAAGGTGAGCTTCAGTTCGGGTGAGCGGATCGAAGATGCGGTTGCGAAAGCGAAGGCTGCGGATGTGGCGATTGTGTTCGCCTGGCAGTTCGAGGCGGAGGGCAACGATCTCGAGAATCTCTCGCTGCCTGGCAACCAGGACAAGTTGATTGAGGCAGTCGCGAAGGCGAATCCGCACACCGTAGTCGTGCTGGAGACTGGAACGGCTGTGACGATGCCGTGGCTGGACAGCACGAGTGCGGTACTGGAGGCTTGGTACGGCGGATCGAAGGGAGCTGATGCCGTCGCGCGGCTGTTGTTCGGTCAGGTGAACCCGAGCGGCAAGCTGCCAATGACCTTCCCGCGCAGCGAGGATGAGCTACCGCGCACGAAGATTGCGCAGCCTCCGCCACCCGTGAAAAACGGTGTGCTGAGCTTCAAGGTGGATTACAACATCGAGGGCGCGGCGGTTGGATACAAGTGGTACGAGTCGCAGAAGAAGCCGGTGCTGTTTCCGTTCGGCTTCGGCCTGTCGTACACGACATTCAAGTATTCGGATTTGAAGGTCGGGCACGATGGTGAGTCGGTGACGTTAACCGTGACGAATACGGGCGCGCGTGCGGGGGCGGAGGTTGCGGAAGTTTACGTGCACCTGCCGGAGAGCGCGGGCGAGCCGTGGAAGCGGCTGATTGGCTACAGGAAAGTCGAGTTGGCGGCGGGCGAGAGCAAAACGGTGACGATGGATGTCGATCCGATCTATGAGTCGATCTGGGATGTTGCCGCGAAGCGCTGGACGCGGCCAAGCGGCGAGTATCACGTGATGGCTGGGCCGTCGTCGGCGGAGACGCCGCTGGAGGCGACGTTCACGGCGCGGTAAGGCCGGCCTTCAAACACAAAAGCAGATCCCTTTAGGGGGATTACAACAACAAAGACCAAGGCCTGCCAACTCGGCAGGCCTTGGTCTTAGAGTGCACCGCTGCTTTGAGAGTGCGGATTAGTGCGCTCCGGCGGGGCCGCGGCCGGGCTTCACTTTCTTGAACAACCACACGACGATGACGCAGCCGGCGCTGAGTAGCGAGAGCCAGCGGAAGACGTCGACGAAGGCCCAGGTGGAAGCCTGGTGGAGTAGTTGGCCGTAGAGGCTGGCCTGTGCGGCTCCGGCGGCGTTGCTGGGACCGAATTGGCCGTTGAGGAAATGCTGTGCGCCTTGCACGCTGTTCTGGAAGGCGATGCCGGTCTGCGGAACGTGATTGACGATCTCGTTCTGGTGGACGTCCGCGCGGCGCACGAGCAGCGTGGTGGCGATGGAGATGCCGATGGAACCACCGACGTTGCGCATCAGGTTGAAGAGGCCGCTGGCGTTGCCGATCTGGTCGTTGCGCAGCGTGCCATAGGCCGCGGTGTTGATGGGCACGAAGACGAAGCTGAGGCCGAAGCCGGTGATGAGGATCGGAAGGAAGAGGGTCGTCGGCGAGATCTGGGTGGTGATGGAGCCGAAGTAGAGCGTGGTGAGACCGAAGGTGATGAAGCCGAAGGTGAGCAAATAACGCGGGTCGGCTTTGTTCGACAAATACCCGATAACCGGCATGCCACAGATGGCGCCGAGACCGCGCGGCGCGACGACGAGGCCCGCGGTGAAGGCGGTGTAGCCCATCAGCTCCTGATAGAAGAGCGGAAGAACGGTGACCGTGGAGTAGATGGCGATCCCGAAGAGGAAGATGAGCGCGCAGCCGATGAGGAAGTTGCGATCTTTGAGTACCTTGAGATCGACAAGAGGATCTTTGCCCCACCAGGACTGATAGATGAACCAGCAGAACGAGAGGACGAAGAAGACGCAAGCCCAGCGCAGCCAGATGGCGCCGAACCAGTCGACCTCCTGGCCCTTGTCGAGGATGATCTGCAGGCAGCCGCTCCAGACGGCAAGCGTGCCGAAGCCGATCTTATCGAAGCGCGCGACCTTCGCTTTAGAGATGTACGGCGGGTCGTGGACGAAGCGGCTGATCATGAAGACCGCGAGCGCGCCGATGGGGATGTTGATGTAGAAGGCGTAGCGCCACGAGTAGGTGTCTGTGAGCCAGCCGCCGAGCGTGGGGCCGAGCACCGGAGCGACGACGACACCAAAGGCGAAAACCGCCATTGCCGCACCACGCTTGCGCGGAGGGAAACTCTCGAGCAGGATGGCCTGCGAGAGTGGCTGCAGTGCGCCGCCGCCTGCTCCCTGGATCACGCGCGCAAAGAGGATGAAGCCAAGGGTCGGCGCGGCACCGCAGGCGAAGCTGGCGATGGTGAAGATGATGACGCAGGTGACGAGGAAGCGTTTGCGGCCGAAGCGGAGCGAAAACCAGTTGGACGCCGGAAGGATGATGGCGTTCGCGACGAGGTAGCTGGTGAGCACCCAGGTAGCTTGATCAGTCGACGCAGAGAGCGAGCCCGCGATGTAGGGAAGCGCGACGGAGGCGATCGCGGTATCGAGCACCTCCATGAAAGTGGCAAGCATGACAGACGCTGCGATGATCCACGGGTTTACGCCCTGCGTGACCTCCTGCGGCGCCTCAGCGGCCGTGGATTGGTCGAGCGTCGCGGTAGCGCTTGCCATGCGTCCTGTGCCTGCTTCCGTCGTGCGGGGATAGGGCGAGCAAAGTCGCCACCTTGCTTTGGATGCCTGAGGCGGAAATCGGATGCGGGGTGGCCGATGTTCGGTCGACTATGAATTTGGTGTCGTAGAGACGTGTGCCTGCGGCGGAAGCGGTGAATGCATCGGGAAGCGGCGCTTGTAACGCAGAATGGGAAGCTCGAAGAAATAGTAGGAGAGCGACGCGAGCGCGACGGTGATGGGGAAGGCGATGAGAAAACGCGCGAGCTGGTACGTCGCGCCTGAGGTTGCATGTGCGGCGCGGCCGCCGAGGACATCAATCAGCGGCTCGATGAAGATGTGCAGCACGTAGAAGCCATAGCTGATGCGGCCGAGAAAACGCAGAGGCGGCGAAGACAAAATGAGGCGCAGGCGGCCGGTTCGCATCGCGATGGGAATGATTGCGGTAGAGGCGATTCCAACACCCAGCAGGCCGACGGTGAACTGCGGATAAGGCGAGAGATAAAAGCTGCCGGAGCGCCAGCTGGCAAGCAGGTAGAGCACGATGCCGGACCAGAAGGCAGTAACCGCCCAGCGCTCGACCAGCGGCCACTGTGGGCCCCGTAGCGCGAGTGCGAGAGCGGCGCCGAGCGCGAGCGTGCCCGCGTGCGTCAGCAGGAAGGGATCGAGCGTAGCGGCGAAATCGGGCGGGACGATCGGCAGATGGGTGAGGATGCGAAAGACCTCAGAAAGCGCCACGATCCAGAGGCTGAGGTTCAGTGCCCGCGAGCGCGTGCCGGAGAACAGGACCAGCGCCGGCCAGACGATATAAAACTGCTCCTCTACTGCCAGGCTCCAGAGATGGAAGAGCGGAAGCGGCGAGATGGGCAGCAGCGCTGTGCTGACGAGGCCGGGAAGATTTTGCAGAAAGCCAGCGTAGAGAAGAACCGGCGTGAGCTCGGCGAGGCGCGTGCCGCGCGCGACCGAGGCGAGGAGTGCGATGAGCACGACGGCGTAGTAGAGCGGAAAAATTCGGAGCACGCGTCGCGCGTAGAAATTGCGCAGAACATCCCGTTCCTCGCGTGAGTCCCACAGGCTGCCGGTGATGAGGAACCCGGAGAGCGCGAAGAAGAGGATGACGCCGGTCCAACCGGTTTCGGTGAAGTATCCCAGACCGCGCACGAGCGGATTTGTGGAGCGCAGGCCGCCACCGTAGTGAAAGATGTAGACGAGCAGGATGGCGACTCCGCGCAGGCCGTCGAGTGCAGGGTCGCGGCGGCCTGTGGCCGCTCGAAAGCGCGCAGAGGGCATTGCGCTCAGCCTAGGTGAGAGTTGCGGTGGAGTCAACGCAAGGGGTTACATCGTTCGATGCGGGCCGCGCGTGCAAGCCGTTGATCGAGCGTGGGGATGGTGAATGTGGCCATCAGAAGCTACGCGAAAGAAAGTCTCGCGCGCTCTTGAGGACCTTCGCTCGTGCCGCGGGATCGGGCAGTATTCGTGCAATGGCTATTGCTCCGAGCATGGTTGAAAAAATGGAGATGAAGTTGCGCTCTCTCTCTGCGGAGCGGCGCCCGGGCATAAACGGTAGCATTCGGGCCTTATAGTTGCTCAGTTCTTCGAGAATCCGCGGCTTCATCGCCTTGTCGACGCGCGCGAGTTCGGGCGCGAGTGCAGCCAGGGGGCAGCCACGCTCCGGGTGATCGGCGTGCTCCGGGCTGAGGTAGATGTTTACGATCGTCTTCCAGGCGCTCCCGGGTTTGGACTTCTCCGTGGCCTGCACGAGCATGTCGGCGATCTGCCGAAAACCTTCGCTGAGCGATTCCAACAGCAGCTGATCCTTGTTTTCGAAGTGCTTGTAGAAGCCGCCGTGGGTCAGACCCGCGTCGTGCATTACAGTGGCGACCGCGGCACCGGACAATCCCTGCTTGCGCACACGACGGGAGGCGTCTTTGACGATCTTGTGGCGGACTTCGGCTTTGTGTTCAGGCTGGTAGCGCATCGCGTTGATTATAGGATGTCCTTGATCATCTCATGGAACCGACATAAGAAATCTCGAGTTGGCTCTAAAGAAAAATTTGAGTCTATTGGATGACGGCTATAATCCCATCACGCTATAGGAGGGCGATATGTCGCCAGAAATTATTTTCCCGACGCAACTCGTCTTAGGTTATGTAGCGTGGTTTCTCCTCTTCGGCACATATATTCGGCCGAAGCTCCGCTCAATGAATTGGATCGACACGCAGCGCGCCATCGCTACATTGCATAGCTTCCGCTTCTTCGGGCTTGTGTTCATCCTTCCGGGAGTCGTTGGCACGCTGCCTGCGACCTTTGCCCGCTTCGCTGCTTACGGAGACTTCGCGACAGGACTGCTGGCGATTGCGGCGCTGCTCGCAGTGCGCGTGCGTCCGCTCTTCACTGCGCTTGTAATCGCATTTAATTTGGCGGGAGCGGCCGACATTCTCATCGACTACTATCACGCCACAATGGAGGGACTTCCTGCCGTGGCCGGGCAGCTAGGCGCGACGTACTGGATTCCGATTCTCTACGTGCCGGTGCTCATGATTACGCATGGCGTTGCGTTTTATCTGCTGCTGCGTCCTCAGCGTGCGTCCGCGCCCGCTCTGGCGGGCGAGGCTGCCGCCTAGATAAAGCGGATCAAGGCCCGCTGCGCCGGTTAGAGCTCGTTGAAGAGATCGGCGCGCGGGTCTTCCGGATTGAGTCGCTGAAGCTCGCGCAGAATTTCTTTTGAGCGCTCATCCTGAATCTTCGGAACGACGATTTTGATCTCAACGATCTCATCGCCGCGCTGGCCTTCTCGTGTGGCGCTGGGCACGCCCTTCTCGCGCATCCGCAGCTTCTGTCCCGTCTGCGTCCCGGGAGGAATCTTAAGCTGCGCGCGTCCGGCATGATGGCCGTCACCATCGATGGTCGGCACCTCGATCCGCGCGCCGAGTGCAGCCTCCATCGCGGTGACCGGGACAGTGATGTGGATGTCATCGGCAACCCGGCGAAACAGCTTGTGATGCCCAACGCGGATGATGAGAAACAGATCACCCGCAGCCGCGCCTTCCGTGCCGGCGTTGCCCTTGCCGGGGAGGCGGATTCGCTGCCCGTCACGCGTGCCCGGCTTGATGCGGAACTCGAGCGGCTCATGGCGCGTGATGACGCCGGCGCCATCGCAGGTCGGGCAATTGTTCTGCACCTTGCCCGAACCTCCGCAGCGCGGGCACTGAATGTTGAACTTCATGCGGCCGCCGGTCTGTTGCACCTGCCCGGTACCGTGGCACTCCGGGCATTCCATGGGCTTACCTACGGCGCCCGTGCCCTTGCAGGTCGGGCAGGGTGACTGGCGCTGAATTTCCAGGCGCGTGATGCCTCCACGGATTGCGGTCCAGAAGTCGATCTCCACCTGGTATTCAAGATCGGTGCCGGGTTGCGGACCGCGAGGTTGGCGGCCGCCACCACCGCCGCTGAACATGCTGCCGAAGATGTCGCGGAAGCTGGAGCCGAAGCCGGTGGATTCTGTCTGCTGTGTGCGCCGGCCCTCAGGTGTGAAGCCGGAGAAGTCAAAGCCGGAGAAGTCGAACGGAACACCCTGGTCGGCTGCTCCGCGACCCCCGCCGAAGCCGCCGGCGGCACCTGCACCGCCGCCCGCGCGAGCATACGCTTCGGCCGCGGCGGGGTCGATGTTGTCGGAGTAGAAGCCGAGCTGGTCGTAGACCTTCCGCTTCTTCTCGTCGGAGAGAACGTCGTTGGCCTCGGAGATTTCTTTGAATTTTTCCTCGGCTTTTTTATCCCCGGGGTTCACGTCGGGGTGGTACTTGCGCGCGAGCTTGCGAAAGGCCTTGCGGATCTCGTCCTGCGTGGCCGCCTTCTTGACGCCGAGTACGCCGTAGTAGTCCTTGCTCTTTGGTCCTGCCATAGTCTTGTTCTCAACTTACTCTACAGATGCGCCGAGAGGGTAGACGCATCATCGAGGTGTAGCAGCCTGACACACCGGGCACCAATAGAGCGTGCGGCCGGCGATGTCGCGGCGCTGAATCTTTGTGCCACAGACGAAGCATGGCTTCCCGTGCCGGCGGTAGGCGTAGTGGACCTCCTCCTTGGGCGGCTGACCGGTCTTCTTCGTTGGCCTGTCCTTGGCGCGCGTGGTGACAATGCGGCGGTCGAGCATGCCCGCGCGGAGCAGCGGAATGGAATCCTTCCAGATGGCTTTCAGCGTCTGCAGAGGCACCTCGCGGCCCTCCGTGAAGGGGTCCAGCCGCGCGCGATAGAGCAGTTCCGCGCGGTAGATGTTTCCGATCCCCGAGAGTACGGTCTGGTCCATCAGAAGCACAGCAATCGGCGTCTTCGCGCTGAGAATGCGATCGAAGGCGGGCTGCGGATCGTCGCCATCGAGGGCATCGGGGCCGAGGCGTGCGAGCAGCGCCTGCCAGTTGGCGTCGGTCCAGAGCTGGCAGGCTGACGCGCCGCGGAGTTCCAGCCAGTCGATCTGCTCCGGAATGAGTGCGCTCGTGCCATCATCCGACGAGTACCAGCCGTGGCGCTTGTTTGGTGTGGCTGCGTCCTTGCGCGGCTTCGCGCCGACGGGCCACATGCGCAACCGCAGCGCGCCCTTCGGCTCAGCGAGCGGCATCTGCCCCTCGGTCCAATCGCCATAGCGGCCCAGGTGCACGTGCAGAATGCGATCTTTGCCGAACACGTAGCCGAGGTGCTTGCCTTTGGCGAGCACGCGCTCGAGCTTGCGGTTATCCAGCTCGTCGGCGTCGGGGAAGCGGCCGTTCGGCGACTCCACGCGCAGCTTCTTACCAGTGAGTGCGGCGCTGTGGCGCTCGGCCCAGCGATGAATCTCGTTGCCTTCAGGCAAGGTCACGCTCCCGAGCGGCGGCCTCGGCCTTGCGGCGTGCACGGCGGCTCATCGGCTGTACGGGCGCTTCCGAGGTCTCGAGCTCGTAGCGGTAGTGGTCCAGGATGCGCTCCGGTGTCCAGAGTGACCAGTGGTTCGCATTCCTGGCGTGCATGCGCTCGATCTGGATCTCGTCCATGGCGCGCATGAGCTTGCGGAGATCGCTGTACTGCACGGAGTACGGGCTGTCTTCATTTTCGATCAGCGGCCGCAGGTCGACGTAGACAGGTTGCGCCCACTCGTAGAACGTGTGCCAGACGTCGTAGACGTCCAGGTGGACCTTCTTGACGAGCAGGCCAAGGTGCTCATAGAAGTCGAGGACTTCAAACGCCGCGACCGGTGGCTCATCGATGCTCCAGGGAAGGAGCCCGTTCTCACCGACCCGCGCCTGGGCGAGACGGCGTCGCGCGGCAGCGAAGGAGTCGCTGAGGAAAAAACTAAGCTGCTTTTCGAGGTTGTTTACCGAGCGATACTCGCGTTCGTGCCGAAGCTGCAGCGCCGCGTAGGCGATGGCTCCGCCGCTGGTAATGACGAGCGCAGTGGTGGCGATGGCCTGTACCGCCACCCAGTTGATGGTCATCTTGTCTCCAAAATGTTACGCATACAACAACCGCGGCCCTGTTTTGAGCCGCGGTTATTGGATGCCCGAATGTGTTAATCGACGATTAGTTCCAGACGGTCGAGGCCTTGATTGCCTCCACATTGAAAACCTGATCGGGCTCCGCCTGCTGCATGCGCGCGACGAACTCCTCCGCCTCCTCGCGCGTTGCAAACAGACTGCGCTGGTACAGGCGGCCGGCGCGAAGCGCATCACACCGCCAAAGAATTTCCCCCATATGCTCGTGCCCGAAGCCGAGGTTCCACTGCACTCCCTGGGGCCAAGCCCCGTCGTTCTTTGCTCTCTCGTTTGTCATTCCTCCGCCACCCTTCCAGCCCAATTTCCAGCTAATTATTAGAACCCGATCCACCCGTTTTCGATTCGTTTTCCGAGTCAATTCCGTGTCGTTTCTTCGTCATCGCTTTGTCGCGTCGACGACGTAGATACAACAAGGAGGAGGCTCCAGATTCGAAGCACTCCTCCTTGTAATACGCGCTACGAAGCTATTCGGTTCTGTTACCTGGCTTCGGATTCCAGTGTTTTACTTTTCAGTGTCGACATACTCCGCATCGATCACGCCTTCGTCCTTCGGCTGATCCGTCGTTCCAGCCGCGGCCGCATCGCCGTCGGTCGGAGGAGCGGACGCACCCGCAGACTGCGCCTTGTAGAGCGCCTCGGCGAGCTTGTGGCTTGCCGTCGTCAGCCGCTCACGCGCCGCTTCCATCTCGGTCTTCGAAGGATCGCCGCCGGCCAGCGTGGTCTTGGCATCGGCAAGCGCGGTTTCGACGTCGCCCTTGTCCGCAGCCGCGACCTTGTCGCCGCCTTCGCGCAGCATCTTCTCGACGTTGTAGACCATCGAGTCGAGCTGATTGCGGGCCTCGATCTTCTCCTTGGCTTCCTTGTCCTCCGAAGCGTGCGCTTCGGCGTCCTTGGCCATGCGGTCGATCTCGTCCTTGCTCAGACCCGAAGAACTCGTGATCGTGATCTTCTGGTCCTTGCCGGTGGCGTTGTCTTTCGCCGTCACGTTCAGAATGCCGTTCGCGTCGATGTCAAATGTGACCTCGATCTGCGGCATGCCGCGCGGAGCAGGCGGGATTCCGCCGAGCTTGAACTTACCGAGCGTGCGGTTCTGCGCTGCCATCGGCCGCTCGCCCTGCAGGACGTGGATCTCGACCTCGGTCTGATTGTCGGCCGCCGTCGAAAACGTCTCCGTCTTCTTTGTCGGGATCGTGGTGTTGCGCGGGATCATCGGCGTCGCCACGCTGCCCATCGTCTCGATGGCGAGCGTCAGCGGCGTGACATCCAGCAGCAGCAGGTCCTTCACATCGCCGGCAAGTACGCCAGCCTGGACCGCAGCGCCAATCGCAACAACTTCATCAGGGTTGACGCCCTTGTGAGGCTCCCTGCCGAAGAGGTCCTTCACCAACTGCTGAATCTTCGGCATGCGGGTCTGTCCGCCGACGAGCACGACCTCATCGATCTTGCTCGCGTCGACGCCAGCATCTTTCATCGCCTGCTTGCAAGGTCCAATCGACTTCTGCAGCAGGTCATCGACCAGCGACTCCAGCTTCGCGCGGCTCAGCGTGCGAACCAGGTGCTTCGGACCGGAAGCGTCTGCCGTGATGAACGGCAGATTGATCTCCGTCTCCTGCGCGGTCGAGAGCTCAATCTTGGCGCGCTCCGCGGCGTCCTTCAGACGCTGCAGCGCCATCTCGTTGCCCTTCGAGGTCAGGTCCAGACCCGACTCGCTCTTGAATTCCGAGATCAGCCACTCCACAATTCGCTGGTCCAGGTTGTCGCCACCAAGATGCGTGTCGCCGTTGGTCGACTTCACCTCGATAACGCCATCGCCGACCTCGAGGATCGAAATATCGAACGTTCCGCCACCGAAGTCATACACGGCGATCGTCTCATCCTTCTTCTTGTCGAGTCCATAAGCCAGCGCGGCTGCGGTCGGCTCGTTCACGATGCGCTTGACGTCGAGACCGGCAATCCGGCCGGCATCCTTGGTCGCCTGGCGCTGCGCGTCGTTGAAGTACGCGGGCACGGTGATAACGGCCTCGGTGACCGTCGTGCCGAGGTAATCCTCTGCGGCCTTCTTCAGCTTCTGAAGGATCATCGCGGAGATCTCAGGCGGGGTAAACAGCTTGCCCTGCGCCTCCACGGCCACGTGATCGCCCTGCTGGACGACCTTGTAGGGCACCATCTTCATCTCGTCCGAAACTTCGTTGTAGCGCCGGCCCATAAAGCGCTTGATCGAGTAAACCGTGTTCTGGGGGTTCGTAATCGCCTGGCGCTTCGCCACCTGGCCCACCAGGCGTTCGCCATTCTTCGTAAACGCCACAATCGAGGGGGTCGTACGTCCGCCCTCCTCGTTCGGGATGACCTTGGGTTCGCCACCTTCCATCACGGCGACGCAGCTATTAGTCGTGCCGAGATCTATTCCGATAATCTTTGCCATGTTGTTGCTCCTGTACCGGGCCAAAGTTCCGGCCCTGATCGGGTTTAGCCCGGCCCGGCCGGGTCTGTCTGACCTCCCTCACTGTCGCATGTGAGTGAAGTATTGTCAACCTATCTGATGCTCCGGTTCGCTATTGGATGCCGTTTCCTGAAGGATTTTCCGGAAAAAACCGCTTCGGGCGGCTTGGTTCTGGCACCCGCCGGGGTGGGGGGTAACCATACCGGGGAATTGTGGCGGGACCCCGCTGTTGCCATACTGCGGGCAGCCATTAAGGCTGGAGTCCCCCAGATGCACCTTCGCCGACCTCGTTACCGGAGCACGATTGCCGTCTCCTCGCTTGTTTTGATGCTGGCGCTGGCCGGCTGCGCGGACGACGGTGTCGTCTACGACTACACCCAGAACTTCGTGAACGGGAACTGGCAGGTGAGCGCCACGGGCAGTGGACTGCCGCTGCCGATGATGTCGGGGGCGCTCGTCGGGACGTCGAGTGGAGCGTTCACAGGCGTGCTGCACGCGGATGCGACAACCGGGTGCGCGACGGCAGCCCAGCCGATCGCCATCACGGGCACGACCGACGACACAGGCTTGATCACGCTGACCGGACCGGTTGCCGGAGGAACGCTGACGATCTCGGGCGGACTTTCATCCGACGGGCGCTCGCTGACCAACGCAACCGTGAATGTAACTGGCGGGCAGTGCGCGTTCGTGAGCTCGGTGAAGGCGCAGGTGCAGAACTACAGCTCGGTGACGGGAACGTACGTCGGAACCTTCTCGGACACGCAGAAGCCGGTGATGAACGTGACGGCGAACCTGACGCAGTCGGCGAATGGGGATACGGACGGCAACTTTACGCTGAGCGGGACGGCCAACCTGGGGACGAATCCCTGCTTCGTGAGCCCGGTAACGGTTGTGAACTCGCAGGTGACGGGCGGAGCCTTTGTCCTGACCTACACGGACAACACCACCGGCAACAGCGTGACCGCAACCGGAAGCTTCTCCACCGACGGATCAACGCTGACTGTTTCGAACTGGTCGCTGACCGGGCCGTGCGGAGCGGACACTGGAACGGGAACGCTGAGCAAGCAGTCGGGAAGTTAGGAGGTGAGAAGTTAGGGGTTAGGAGCTCCTAACTCGCTGACTTCCTACCTTTGCCTTGCCAGAGGAGAAAGTAGCTCAACAACAGCGCCGCTCCTAATCCGCCGACAACGCAATCGATACCGGGCAGACCACGTGTGCCCCAGCGGTCGGCGCCCCAGCCGTCCACCTCGATCATGTAAAGAACCGGAATGTTGCCCATCGAGTTGATGATGGAGTAACGTCCGCTGCCGCTCTTGCCGGAGTTGCCGAGAAATTCGAGCACCACGGCTGTGAACAGGGCGTAGGCCGTGCCGACGGTAAACAAGTACAACAGAACACCGACGTAATAGGTCGCAGGCGTCATCGGACCAAGCCAGAGCACCGCAATCGTGGCGGCATTGACGATACCCACGCAGAGATAGACGACTGGTGCCGAGATGCGCGCGGGGATCGCTGCCCCGACGAGCGATCCACCCGCTGTGAGCAGCCCGCCAACCAGACCATTGACCCAGGCGACGCTGTCGCCGCTGACGCCATAGCTCTTCGCGATGCCGGGAATCAGCCCAATGGCCGAACCGGTGGCGATTGGAAAGAGCATGCAGAGCGTGTAGGGAATCGCTCTCCAGTTCAGGAACGTGCCCTTGAACTCCAGCCAGACACGCTGCATGGTGTGGCCGAACGAGCCGGTCGCCAGTTGGTCCTGCTTTGGAGCGGCCAGCGCGAAGAGCGTCGGCAGACCAATGAGCGCAGCAGCCGCCAGAGAGAGCGTGTCGCGGGAGACGCGCGAGCTGAGCCCGATCAGAACACTGACGGAAAGCGCCCCGAGCCCCATCGATCCAGCCTGGTAGAAGCTGCCCGCAACGCGCTTGCTGCGTTCGGAGTGCAGAGCACCCATCATGCCGCCGCAGCTTGAAACCACGAGCTGGCTCAGGCACGCGCTCAGCAGCATCAGCGCGAGCGCTGGCGTGGAGCTAAGGTCTTTCTGGTGAAACGCCGCCGCCATCAGGACCGCGGAGAGCAGACCGCCGACCAGCGACCAAGTCCGGCGGCGCACGAAGAAGTCGGTGATCGGACTCCAGAGAAAGTAGAGGCTCGTGGGAAGAGCTAGCAGTCCGATGAGGTGCGACTGCACCTTGCTGCCGATGCCTTGCTGGCTCAGCAGAAAGCCGAGCACACCGCCCTGGATGACTCCGTTGGCGACGATGGCGGAGGGCGCAATGATGAAGCCGAAGATCCACGGACGTTCCGGCCGGTCAGGCGTCGTGGCATCGGCGAGCGGACCTTCGGTGAGAGCTGCCTCCGCGCCGACGGCTTCAATCTCATTCATCGAATGGAAGGTATCACGGCGCGTCCGGGAGAACGTATTCGTTCGCGAGGCCCGCAATGAGTTGGCTCGTCCCTGGGCAGTGGCCGTGGACGCGTGCCGCGAGCCACGCATGCGGTGTGATCACGATCTCGGCGCAGCCATGCGTGACGGCGGAGTAGATGCGGCAGGCCGCATGCTCTGGCGTGGTGGCGATGCCGGGAGTTTTGGCGCCGAACATGAACCACCGCTTCTCCGCTTCCACATCGCCGGTGAAGTGCGCGTGGTGCTCGCCGCCAGTACGCATCAGGCCGGGGCAGACGGTCGTGACGAGAATGTTCGCCTTGCGGAGTTCCGCGTGCAGACCTTCCGAGAATCCGACGAGAGCGAATTTCGATGCGGTGTAGGGCAGCATGTGTGGGACCGGCACCTTGCCACCGATCGATGCGATGTTGACGATGGCGCAGCGGCGGTTCCAGCCTGGCATGGGGTACTGCTGGCGCAGGCGCGGCAGCGCCGCCCAGAGAATGTGCAAGGGTCCGTAGAAGTGGATGTGCATGGCGCGGTAGAACGCGTCGAGCGGCTGGACCTCCGCGGGCCCGACCTCGATGATGCCAGCGTTGTTGATGAGGACGTCGATGCGGCCGAAGTGCGCGAAGGACTCGTCGACGAGACGATGGCATTCCATTGGGTTGGCGAGGTCGCCCTGGAAGAGGTAAAAGTCCTCGGGACGCAGGTGCGGGTGTTCGGCGATGAGAGCAGCCTGCGCTGCGTGCAGTTCGCCAAGGTCGCGGGCGGCGAGGATCAGCCGGATGGGGCGGCGTGCGAAGCGTGAGGCAATGGCGTAGCCGAGGCCGCGGCCACCGCCGGTGACGAGGACGACGGCGCCGTCGGGTGGCGGAGCGGCCCGGAGAGCGCGGGTGGTGGCGATGGCGGCGGCGGCGAATCCGGCTCCGAGGCCGGCGAGGAAGAGCGGGTTCAGCGAGCGGGCCATGCGGGCTCCTTGTGGTGTTTGGTTCCTAGTTGGATGCGATGCGACCGAGCCTCGGGGTATTCTTGTGCCGATGGCGACGAAGAGGAAGTCCAAGGGAGCGTACATGATCTCGGCGGTAGCCGAGATGTATGACATTCACCCGCAGACGCTGCGATTGTACGAGCGCGAGGGGCTGTTGCGGCCGTCGCGTTCCGAGGGCAATACGAGGTTGTACACGGACGAGGACCTGGAACGGCTGGAGTTCATCCTGAATCTGGCGCGCGACCTGGGCGTAAACATCGCCGGAATTGCGATTGTTCTGCAGATGCGGGAGCGCATGGAGGAGATGAACCGCCAGATGCAGGGATTTGTTGAATACGTCCGGACGGAGATGCTGAGCCGGATGCAGCAGGCGCAGGGGCAGCAGGCGGGGCTGGTTCCGGTGCGGCGGCCGGTGGCGGTGCCGCTGCGCGATGCGGTGCAGTCGGCGGGGAAGAAGCGGCGGTAGATCGCCTTGGTAGCCCCCCTCCCCCGGTTTTTGCGCAAAATCTTCAAAACAAATGGGTTATGGGTGGACCTCCTTTGGCAAAGTCTTGATTCTAAAGGCTTGGGGCCCGTACAGGGATAGCTGGCGGAATTGGCACAGACAGGGTCTTTTAGGGTCCTCGCGGCGCCCTATGAGCTTAGTCGGCTACAAGACAATACACGCTAGTGAACGCGTTTCCTGGGCGCTCCGCTGGCCGCGGCAGACGGGCCGCATCTTACGCTTAGAGACAAATGACATCCTGCCTAACGGGCGATGACTCCCACGCACGCCGAAAACCGAAATGGGGATTGAATGTATCACCACATCAAGAAGCTTATGTACACCGTGAACGTCGGAACGCCCGATGTGAAGTTTGGCAAACTCCTGCTGGAACAGTTCGGCGGGGCGAACGGTGAACTTGCGGCTGCCATGCAGTACACCATCCAGGGCTGGAATTGCGTGGATGATCTGGCACGCCGGGACCTTCTTCTGGATATCGGCACCGAAGAACTCAGCCATCTGGAAGTTGTGGGCGCGCTAATCCGAATGCACCTGAAAGAACTTAAGACCAATCGCGAAGCTGCCGATGCGGATCCGCTGGTGACCATTGCGGGAGGCGGCGGCGTGAGCCTCTACAACTCGCAAGGCAATGCCTGGACGGCGGATTACCTGAAGATTACAGGGGAACTGGATGTTGACCTGCGCAGCAATATCGCAGCCGAAGCGCGGGCCAAGATTGTGTACGAACGGCTGATCGATCACACGGATGATCCGGGGACGCTCGACACGCTGCAATTTCTCATGACGCGTGAGATTACTCACATGAAGGCCTTCACCGCTGCGCTGGAAAGTATGGAGAAGCCGCCGTTCTCGATCGGTTTCCTCAAGCCCACGCCGGTTCTGGTGGATGAGTATTTCAATGGTTCGACCGGGGACGGTGACGAAGGCGAGTCGGATATGCGCGGACCGTGGCAGACATCGTTCGGGCTCGAGCCGGTCGAGTCGCAGATGAACGGAGGACAGGGGCTTTCGGTCGGTGAGGTGAAGGGAACGGAAGACCAGGAAGAGCGTGGTCGCCAGGACTCCGGACAGAAGGCGACGACATCTGTCTTTGGCGAGGCTCTCAGTCAGACGCATCCCAGCACAAACAAGGGCGGCGAAAAGAAGTCTCGTGGTTCAAATGGGAACGGCTCTCATCGAGGGTCGGGAAAGAAGCCCAAAGCTTAGACAGGATCCTGAGCGGAGTATGCAGGCATGGAAAGGCGGCCCACACGGGCCGCCTTTCTGTTTCGGTTTGAACTTCAGGAACCGGGTCCCCGCTGGATGGTTCGCATCATGCGATGGAGCTGGAAGCTTCGAGCCGCAAGTTAGTTGCGGCGCCCTCGGCGTATAGGTCGGGCCTTCAGCCCTTTGGAGTCAAAAAAATGAGCTGACCTAAGGTTTCCCCTTAGGCCGGTATAGAACGCGCCGTTCGAGCTGAACTACACTGGAGGACGGGGTTTTGCGGCTGAAGTCGCCATCGGGAAGCCCGTGTTTTGGCTTCATGAGCCCGTGTTTTTTCTAAATATGCATATTGCACTTCGCGTTTTGTTCTGGGTTGCGGCCGTGGGGTCGGTGACCTCTTCGATTTACTGCGGTATGGTAGTGGCGGCGGCGGCCCGGTTTGGGCTGCGGCGGCGGCGTGAGGAACGTATACCAGCGGATTATCTGCCGAAGCTGAGCGTGCTGAAGCCGGTCCATGGGACCGAACAGGGCATGGAGCGAAACTTCGAGACGTTTTTTGAGCAGGACTATCCGGACTATGAGCTGCTGTTCTGCGCGCGGCATGATTCGGATGAGGGGCTGCGGCTGGCGCGGCGCGTGGGAGCGAAGTATCCGCATGTGAACGCGAAGTTCGTGACCTGCGGCGAGCCTATGCCGAAGTTTCACAACGCCAAGGTGTACTCGCTGGCGAAGCTGGATTCCGTCGCGGAAAATGATCTGTTCATTACGAGCGATGCGGATGTGCGGGTGCGGCCGAATTATCTGCGCGCGATGATTCAGACGCTGAAGGACCCGCATGTGGGGCTGGCGAGCTGCGTTTATCTGGGGACGCCGCATGAGGGCGCGGGGCTGGCGTCGAAGCTGGACGCGGTGGGAAAGAGCGTGGAGATGACGAGCGGCGTGCTGGTCGCGGACATGATTGAGGGCACGAAGTTCGCCCTGGGCGCGACGATGGCGGTGCGGCGGAAGAGCTTCCAGGATGTGGGCGGCTTCGACGAGCTGGGGCAGTTTTATGCCGACGATTTTGTGCTGGGAAACCGGCTGGCAGCGCAGGGAACGGGCGTGAAGATGGCGACGCATGTGATCCGGCTGATGGTGCAGGATTCGCCGTTTGGGCTGAGCTTCCGGAATCAGTTGCGGTGGATGCAGAGCACGCGGCGTTCACGGCCGTGGGGGCATTTCGGGAGCGGGCTGACGTTCGCGATGCCGTTTGGTTTGCTGGGATTGCTGTGGGGCTTGTGGAGCGGGCATGCGGTGATCGGCGTGCTTTGGCTGCTGGCGATGGTGGCGAACCGGTGGCTGCAGGCAGGCGCGGTGCTGACCGCGCTGGGGGATTCGGAGTGGCTTTCGAATACGGCGATTTATCCGCTGCGTGATCTGCTGGGTTGGGTCTTGTGGGTCGGCAGCTATGGTGGGGAGAATTTTTATTACCGCGGGAAGATTTATAAGTTGAAGCCGGGGGGACGGGTGGAAGCGCCGGAAGGCGAGTAGTTAGTGGTTAGTAGTTAGTGGTTAGTGAAAGGCGGGCTGGTTTGGCGGTTTCTTCTTTGCGGGGTTCGGTGGCGTGGCAAAAGGCAATGGAGCTCACTGCTGCGGTTTACAGGGTCACTCGAACATTTCCGGCAGATGAGCGATTCGGGCTTACGAATCAGTTGCGGAGAGCCGCGGTTTCGGTGCCAAGCAATATTGCGGAGGGATGAGGGAGACTTTCACGACGAGAATTTCTGCATTTCCTCGGAATTGCCAGAGGCTCGGCACTGGAGGTTGAAACTCAGCTTGAGCTGGCAGTGACGCTCGGATTCGGCGAACGTGACGAGCTGGAATTGACGCAGCAACTCGCGGTGGAAGTCGGCACAATCCTGAATGCGTCGATCGCCACAATCCGAAATCGTATCTCAGACAAGAACTCACTAACTACTAACCACTAACCACTAGCGATTCGAGAGCAGCGTTTTGCCGCCTGAGTCGGCGAGGTCGTGGACGGGGCCTTGGGGGGCGAGGAAGTGTTCGCGCTCGGTGGGGTGGTACGTCAGCAGGAAGATGCGGTGGGGGCCGGACCAGAGGCGGGTGAGGTCGGCGTCGGTGAGGAAGATTTGGGGGGCGTCGGGCCAGAAGCTGCCGAACCATGGGCCGTTGACGTGGCCGTTGACGAGGAAGGCGGGCTCGCATGTGTAGAAGAGCAGGGATGAGCCGGAGGTCAGCTCGCCGTCGATGAGGATGAGGTCGCCGGGACGCTTTTGGGCGTTGATGGCAAGGGCGATGTCTTTGGAGCCGAGGATGGGATTGAAGCGGACGTAGCCCTGGTGGGCGGCGAGGAGGATGCCCGTGGTGGCGGCGGCAAGCACGAGGTTGGCCGCGAAGGTGCGTGACCGCGGGCCAAGCGGGTGGGGTGGCTTGCCGACGGCGCTACGGCGGACGAGGTGCTGGATGGGGCCGAGAACGAGCGCAGAGACAGCGACGATGGAGAGGGGCCAGCGGAAGAAGCCCATGGCGGAGCCGGTGAGATCGAAGATGTGGCCGAGCGAGAGGTTGTAGAGCGCGGGATTGGAGCTGAGGAGGTCGTTGAGCGTGACGCCGGCGGCAGGGCGCGGTGAGAAGAGGGCGAAGTATCCGCAGATGAGGAAGAGGAGAGTGCCGATGGGAACGAGGAACCAAAGGGAGGCACGGAGGGTGCGGCGGAGTGGGTCGGCGTAGAAGGGATAGTTGGTGAAGAAGTGGTCGTCGGCCGCGGCGAGTAGGCCGCCGACGAGGAGCGCGAGCGCGGGGAGTGCGGGAAGGTGGTAGTACTCCTGCCGCGAGGAGATGGTAAAGAAGCCGAGGATGATGCCGGCCCAGAGCAGTAGGGCGGTGAGGGCTTCGGTGAGGCGGAAGGGGATGAAAGTGCGCTGGCGGGGGATGGTGGGAGGATGGTTGCGCGCGTGGCGGTCACGAAGGTGTTTGACGGCGCTGATGACCGCGGTGGGCAGGAAAGCCGCCCAGGGGAAGAGCCAGAGGACGAGCAGGAGCCAGAAGAGCGGGATGGGGACCTGGCCGTAGTCGTGGGGGATGCGGCGGCCGAGGAAGCGCGCGATGTGCTCGTTGTAGAGGTAGAACCAGGCCCAGCCGGCGCGTGGTGGGAGGCCGACGCCGCTGGGCATGGCGATGGCAGGGTTACAGAGCGCGGCGAGGATGTGCCAGGGGAGAGCGATGGCGAGGAAGGCGAGAGTGGCGGGGAGGAGCGAGAGCTTGGTGAGGAGTTTGAGTTGGCGGGTGATCGCGAGGTAGAGGATCGCGAAGAGGATGGGGAAGACGAGGCCGATGAGGCCCTTGGTGAGGACGCTGAGGGCGACGACGGCGGCGAAGCCGAGCATGGGCAGGAGTGGGGATTGTGAGAGCGTGCGAACCCACTCATGCGCGATGAGACTGCGCATGAATGGGGCACCCGGGGGGACGGTGGTCCGCGGGGCGCCCGGATTGGTGGGGATTCGAGTGCGGTCGAGGGCCATGAGGAAGAGGTGGACGGCGAGGGTCATCCAGAGGGCGATGAGGATGTCCGGGATGTAGAAGCGGGTGTAGAGCCAGGGGCCGATGGAGAGCGCCATCGCGAGTGCGGCGTAGAGGCCGCCGCGGTCGGGCGCGTGCGTGGGGGAGACGGCGGCGAAGAGGCGGATGCCTAGCGCGTAGACGGCGAAGAGGAGAGCGAGGACGCCGAGGGCGAGTGGGAGGCGTGCGGCCCAGTCGTGGATGCCAAAGATGTGCATGGAGCCGGCGGCGAGCCAGTACATGAGGGGCGGCTTGTCGAAGAAGCGGATGCCGTCGACGAAGGGAGTGACGTAGTCGTGGCGGAGGAGCATCTCGCGGGCGACTTCGATGTAGACCGAGTCGACGTCGTCGAGAAGGCCGGGGGTGAAGATGCCGCCGAGATAGAGGATGAGCCAGGGGAGGGTGATGAGCGCGAGGGAGCTGAAGCGCCAGGAACGGGGCGCAGCGAGGGTGCCTCGTGTGGGGCTTGAGGGGGACGGAACTGCGGTGGTTGAGATCACGCGTGAGGGTCTTTTCTATGGTCTCACGTTGTCAGATGGCGGCGTGGCTGATCGTGCTCACTGCCCGGAAGGATGGTCGAGTGGGCGGTCGGTGAGGAGGGCTTTGCCGGAGGTCTCTTTGAGGAGGATCTGGTGCGGGCCGAGGAGGTGGTCGACGATGTCGCGCTTTTCGAGCGGGACGAAGAGGATTTTACGCGGGCCGCGGCCCCATTGAGCGAGCAGGTCGGCGGGTGTGAGGAAGATGTGCGGTGCGTCGGGGAAGAGGCTGCCGAAGAGCATGGAGGTGCTGCGGCCGTCGACGAGCTGAACGTGCTGGCCGAGGTAGAAGGGGATGGAGGAGCCGTAGGCCTGGTCGCCGTAGAGGAAGACCTGGCTGTCGGGGGCGATGGCGTGTGAACCTTCGAGGTTCTGGATGGTGGAGGCGAAGTCGCGCGAAGAGAGCATGGGCGCGAAGCGGACGAGGGCGATGTGTGCGGCGATGAGGAACGTGGCCGCGGTGAGGGCGATGGTGAGGGTTGACGCGAATGCGTGGCGGCGTGCGCGGAGGATCCAGGCGGCGAGCGGGCCGATGGCGAAGGCGATGGCGGCGAGCGCGGCGGGGAGTCGAAGGGCGGCGAAGGAAGGGCCGGTGAGGTCGAAGAAGTGGGACATCGAGAGCGTGTAGTCGCCGACGCCGCGATGTGCGAGCAGGCTGCCGATGTCGGGAACGAAGGCGAGGTGGCGGGAGGTCCAGAGGCCGTAGGTGAGCGCGGAGGCGATGATGAGGCCGAGGACGGTGAGCGCGGCGTGCGCGAAGGTGAGGGACCCCGGCGTGCGAGTGGAGGTGAGTGGCTCGGATTCGAGATGGGCGAGGGCGGCTGCGGTGAGCAGGAGCAGCGGGAGGTAGACGGGGAAGGTGTAGTACTCCTGGTTGGTGGAGAGCGAGAAGAAGGCGAGGATGATGGCCGAAAAGATGGTGAGCAGGAGAATGGTGCGGGCGGCGAACGAACGGCGCGGGAAACTGTGCCAACGGGACTCGCGGAGGCGGTGACGTTCCAGCCCCAGCCAGCGAGCTGACGGTGAACCTCGTTCTCGCCAGGCGACGGCGATGGCAGCGGGAGCGAATAGGCTCCAGGGGAAGAGCCAGACGATGTGAAGGAGCCAGTAGAGCGCAGCGGGGAGCTTGTTGTAGTCGCGTGGGACGCGGGTGCCGAGGAAGCGCGCGATGTGCTCGTTGTAGAGGTAGAACCAGGTCCAGCCGGCGTGCGATGGGAAGCCCGAGCCAGCGGGCATGGGCACGGCTGGATTGCGCAGCGCGGCGAGGATGTGCCACGGCGCGGCAATCGCGAGGAAGAGGGCGAGGCCGGTAAAGGGGTGGAGCAGGCGCCAGCGACGCCATTCGCCGGTGAGGATCAGGAAGAGACCGACGGAGGCGAAGAGGAAGACGATGGCGACGAGGCCCTTGGTGAGCACGGCGCAGGCGAGGGTGCTCCACATGAGGAAGGCCCAGAGGCGCGGACGTTGCGCGTGGATGTCGAGGGCGCGGAGGGCGGCATAGATGGAGAGTGCGAGAAGAAGAGAGAGCAGCGCGTCGGGGATGAAGATGCGTGTGAAGAGGAAGACGCCGACGGAGGTGAGGGTGAAGAGCGCGGCGTAGAAGCCGGCACGTTCAGAAAAAGCGCGGCGGCCCCAGGCATACGCGAGCAGAGCGAGGCCGAGGACGGTTAGTGCGAGCGGGAGATGGATGGCGAAGGTGTTCTCGCCGAAGATGCGGAGGCTGGATGCAGCGATCCAGTAGGGCAGGGGCGGCTTTTCGAGATAGCGAATGCCGTTGACGTGAAGCGTGACCCAGTCGCCGGTGTGGAGCATGGCCTGCGCGGCTTGCGAGTGTGTGGCGTCGGCGTCGTCAAGCAGAGAGGGTGTGGCTGCGGCGGCGAGGAACATTGCGGCCCAGAGCGCGAGAAGAACGAGTACGCTGCGGCGGGACCAGGGCTCGGGATGCGGTGAGGCGCGAGGCGTGCTCTCAACGTAGAGAACGGGACGAGCGGGAGATGGCTCGGCAACAATTGCGCGCAGTTGTGGATTTGTTGTGAGGGAATGCGCGGTAAAGACAGGAATTGATGGTCGTCTCATGCGTGGGGGATGTAGCCGCCAATGTATCTTGCTAGAGAAGGACGAACTCAACTCGACGAAGGATTCAACATTTAATGCCAACGTTCGCAGCCATCGATATCGGCTCCAACTCCTGTCGGCTCGCGATCGCGTCGGTGCAGCAGCACAAGCTTAAGACGTTGTACGAAGACCGGGAGGTAACAAGGCTCGGCGAAAGTGTTTTCGAGACTGGGGTTATCTCGCCGGAGGCGATGGCGAACACCATCAAGGCCCTGAAGAGATTTCATCGTGCAACGCAGATGCATGTCGCGGACCGCGTGCGTGTGGTGGCGACGAGCGCGATGCGCGATGCGCGGAACTCGGAGGCATTTCGCGCGTGGGTGAAGTCGACGACCGGGTGGAATGTCGAGATCATCTCGGGGCTCGAAGAGGGCCGGTTGATTCACCTGGGAGTGGTGACGCACGAGGCGGGAGCGCGCGGCAAGTGCCTGCTGATTGATCTCGGCGGCGGAAGCTGCGAGGTGACGCTATCGGACCAGGGACGCATTCAGAGCATGGTGAGTCTGCCGCTGGGAGCCGTGCGTTTGCAGCAGGAGTTTTTGAGGAGCGACCCGCCGAGCAAGGTCGATGTAGCGAGGCTGCGAAAGTTTATCGATCGTGAGCTGCGTCGTGGAGAGCGGAAGCTTGGTCACCCGCGCGTAGGGCTGGTGATTGCGACGTCAGGAACGGCGGCGGCATTGGCCGAGGCTTCACACTCGCTTCCGGCAGAGGACGTTATCGAACGTGCGCCGACGAAGCA
Organism: Acidobacteriaceae bacterium; assembly: GCA_035944135.1. Classification (NCBI taxonomy): domain Bacteria; kingdom Pseudomonadati; phylum Acidobacteriota; class Terriglobia; order Terriglobales; family Acidobacteriaceae; species Acidobacteriaceae bacterium. The sequence goes on along the minus strand of DASZBM010000002.1, from coordinate 1,579,806 downwards.
GGCGCGCGGCAAACGCGCGCGTGTGATGCGTGACGCGACGCTGGCGACGAGCGCGGCGGCGGTGCGAAGAATTGCCGATCGTCTGCTGAAGATGACCAACGCGCAGCGCGCGGCGATGCCGGGAATCGGGCCGCGGAGGTCAGAGATTATCTGCGGCGGAGCGCAGGTGTACGCGACGCTGCTGGAGCGGATGGAGCTGAAGGGATTCCGCTACTCGCGGCTAGGGCTGCGCGATGGCATGCTGGCGCAGATGCTGGCAGAGACGGACACGCGTGCCACTGTGCATCGCACGATGGAAGCGGAGCGGTGGCGCGGGGTGGTTCATCTATGTAAGCACTATGGCATCGATCTGAAGAAGGCGACTGCGCACAGCGAGCAGGCAGGGCAGATCTTCGATCAACTGGAGCGCGTGCACGAGCTGCCGGAAGAGTACAGGCTGTGGCTGCGCGCGGCGGCGATGATGCAGGGCGTGGGCAAGTACATGAACCACCAGGGGAGATACCGGCACACGCAATACATCATTGCGAACTCCGAGATCTTCGGGTTCTCGCCGCAGCAGCGGGCGATTGTAGGGGCGATTGCGCGTTACCTGGGCAAGACGCGGCCGGATCCGATGGACCGCATTATGCGCACGGTGCCGCTGGAGGAACATACGCACGTGATTCGCGCGGTGGTGCTGCTGCGGCTGGCGCAGACGCTGAACCAGGATCGCGGGACCACGACGGCGGTGCGGGTGCGCACGCGTGTGTTTCCGAAGCGCGTGATCATGGAGCTGATTCCGTCGCGCGGAGGAGCGGAGCTGGAGCTGTGGTCGCTGAAGAAAGAGGCGCCTTACTTCCGCGAAGTCTTCCGGCGGGAGCTCTTTGTGGAAGTGGCGTAGAGCGCTTTGACGACTGGCGGGGCAAGCAGCCATTGCAGCGTGGCCGGACCGCGCTGCATGTTGAGCCGGGCTATTGCACCTTTGCGGAGCCGGATGCGCGGCCGCTGATGCATTCCGTCATGACCGTTCGAGCTGAGCAGATGGACAAGGAACGAAGTGATGTTCGGATTGTGACCGACGACCATCACGTTTTCGTAGTTGGAGCACTCGTGCAGGAGGCGCTGGAACTGCGCCCAGGTGGCGTCCGGCGCGAGCGCCTTTGAGATGAGGATGGGCGACTCGTAGCCGGTCTCTGTGCCGACGAGTTGGGCGGTCTGCAGGCTGCGCTTGAGCGGGCTGGAGACGATGAGATCGAAGTTGGTCTTGAGCGCGTTGAGGACTTGCGCGAGGTGGATGCAGTGGCGCTTGCCGTCTTTGTCGAGAGGGCGTTTGACGTCTACGACTGGATTGGTGCGGCGCGTACCGGCACTGGCGTGGCGAAGGATGAACAGATTCATGCGTGGGCTTTTTCGTTCCTGGCGGGGGCCGGTTCTGACTTGATGGGGGCCGATTTGGGTTCGTGGTGGAAGACGCCGGGGTCGGGTTCGGGCAGCGGCGGAACGGGCGGCTCGGGGTCGGAGACGGGGTCTCGTTCGGGGGCGTTGAAGGGCGTCCGCGATGGCTGCGTTGAGGAGCTCATACGAGGGTGGATGTTGGCGAAACCGTGTGGGTTGCGCGCTAGGACAAGTCTACTCGTGCTGCCAGAGCTCTGTGTAGAGCAGGCCGAAGAGGAAAGATATTCGGGCGATGCGGCGAAGTCCGGCGCGGGCGAGAGCGAACTGCGGGTCGGGTAGGTGACGCACGCGAAGGCCGGTGAGCAGGCGAAATGTGGCGTAGAGCGACATGATGTAGAGGCGAGCGATCGGGCGGAGCAGGCGGCTGGTGGGAAGGGCGAAGTCGCTGACGAGCCAGAGCGCGCCGGGCGGGAGTGGCGAGGCGAGGCGGGTGGTGAGCGCGTCGACCTCGGGTTGGGTGAAGCAGTCGAGAAGGAAGTGCGTGACGATGAGGTCGGTGGCGGGTGGGGTGTCGATCTCGAGTGCGGAGCGATGGAGGGTCGTGAGGCGTGTTGTGGCGAAGGCGCAGCGGTTGCGGAGTTTCGAGAGCATGGCGGCGCTGGTGTCGGCGGCGATGGCGGTGCAGTCGGGGTAGCGGCGGAGGAGTTGCTCGAGGAAGCGGCCGTCGCCGTCGCCGAGGATGAGTGCGCGGCTAGGGTTGTTGAGCTGGTTGAGGAAGTGCGTGCGGGTGCGCTGCAGGAGCGGGCCGAGGGAGATGTATTCCGCCCAGCGGTAGATGGCCGCGACGCGGTCGAAGTTGGGTTGCGTGTCGCTCACCGTTTGAGATGGGAGAGTGCGAGCGGGATGAGTGGCGTAAGGAGCACGAGGTCTGCGAGCGCGCGGAGATGGATGGGTTGAAGGCGTCGGCGCAGGTAATGAAGTGCGAGGAGCAGGAGCGAGCTCGCGAGAATGCATGCGATGAGGCTGCGCGGTGCAGACAGTAGAGCACTCGACCGGAGACAGTAGACGAGCGAGAGCGCGGCGATGGTGCAGGTGAGAGGGACGAGGTGACGTGTGGCCCAGCGCGTGGAGCTGTGTGCGTGTGTGCGCGGACCGGGATGCTCCCAAGCGTAGAGGAAGAGGCAGTTGAGGGAGCATGTGGCGGCGAGGAGAATCGCGATGGGCAGGAGATCGAGCCGCAGTTGCGGCAGACGCGCGACGGTGGGGATGAAGACGGCGGCAGGGAAGAAGATGCCGACGGCGAGCTCTTTGGGGAGGCGATGGGCGGTGTCAGGGCGCGCGTGGATGAGAAGAAAGTATGCGGCGAGCAGCGTGGCGAGGAGCACGTAGAGGCGGAGTGCGTGCGTGTCAAGCGTGCGCAGAAGCGCAGAGAGCAGGCAGGCGGAGATGAGGATGCCGGCGAGGAAGGCACGGCGATGACGATGGTGGAAGATGTGGCGAGCTTCTAGATCGTGCGGAGCGTGATGTGTGTCGAGCGAGCGGGCGTCCAGGAGCCGGTCGGCGACATAGAGAATCCAGACGGCGACGAACATCGCGGCGGGTGATGTCCAGGGAAGATGCAGGCCGACGGCGGACGCAACGGCGATGGTCCAGACGCAGGCGACGGAGGGTGCGTCGAGTGAGAGAAGGTGCCAGAGTGCGAGCGGACTGCGGCGCTGCGTGTGCTCTCGTGGGGCGCGTGGGACGAGAGTTAGCTGTGCGCGGATTGCTGTTGATGTGTTCTTTTTATGAGCAGATTGCATTGGTAAAAAAAGACATGCCTCAGGGGCTAAAGCCCCCTTCTATTTTCTGCTGCTAAGAGACCCGAGGCTAAAGCCTCGGGGTACCTGGAAGCTCGACGACCTGGGAGCTCGACGAACCGGTAGCTAGACGGGGTCATCCGCGTCCTTGGTGCTGGAGTCGAGCGGGAGAAGGAACTTGTGGACTTCGCTTACGGTGCCATCGTCGATGGGGGTGTCAAGGGGATCAGTGGGCAGGGCTTCATCGATGATCTTCGGCGAACCGTTGGGCCGGGTTGACGGGCGGGTGGCATGTGCGCCGATCGCCCAGAAGGAGGGGTCGATGTCGGCGAAGATGTTGTCCCGGTCTTCGATGAAAGCGAGACGATTGAGCTGGTCTTCGGAGAGTTGCGCGGCATCGTCGCCATGGAGAGTTTCGTAGAGCGCGCGGATTTCGTTGAACTGATCGCGGTGGGTGTTGAAGCGGAGCTCGGCGTAGTCGCGGGCGGCGCCGGTGGTGATGAGGAACTGCCAGTCAGAGGATTCCAGGAGCAGGAGCTCGCGGCAGAGCTGCTTGACGATGCGTTCGCCGAGGCCACCGTCGCGCCATTTGGATGACGTGCAGATTTCGCGGCAGGCGAGCTCGGCGGCGTAGATCTGCCGGTAGGTCCAGGTGGTTTCGTTGTTCAGCCAGACCTGGTTGTTGCCCTCGGCGCCCCAGGAGCCTTCATGCAAAGCGAGGAAGCCGCCGCGCGGGAAGTTGTCGAGATAGGACGAGCAGGTGGTGAGGACGATCCCAGTGTCGTAGTCATGCAGGATGCGGGCGACAGCTTCGAGCCACGCAACGCCTTCGAACCACCAATGGCCAAAGAGCTCCGCGTCGAAGGGCGAGCAGAGGATGGGTGGCACGGGGTCGTTGAAGCCGCGCTCGAGGGCCTGGTAGACGAGATGAACGAAATGGTCGGCGTGCTCGCGGATGCGCTGTGCGGCGACGGAGGGGATGTAGGGCTGCTTGTCGCCGATGTCGACGCGCGGGCCGGTGACGCGCCAGTAGCGATGGCCGCCGGGCCAGCGCTTTTTGTGGAAGTCGAGATAGTTCTCGTCGCCAGGGTAGCCGGAGTCGCCGGACCAGACCTGCAGGCCGGTGCGGGGATCGCGCGGGAAGATGGTGACGGCTTCGCTCTTCTTGTAGGGGCCCTCGACGTAGAAGGGATGATAGATGCGGCGATCGTCTGGCGCGTTGAAGCCGGCGTTGGGCTGGCCTGCGTTGGCTGTCGTGCGGCGAAGAAATTCGTAGGGCGAGTGAACGCGCGCGGATTCCTGGACAAGGTGGGTATCGACGAAGAAGAACTCCAGCGAGGATTCGCTCAGCGCCTGCTCGATGCCGATGCGCGGGAAGCTTGGTGGTTCGGTGGTGCCTTCAGGGGCGACGGGATAGGACCAGAGGCCGGACGGCCGATAGCCGCACTCGGGCGCCCAGATCCCACGGGGGCGGCGGCCGAGATGCTTCTCGTGCGTGGCGACGGCGACGCGGACCTGCGCGCGGAGGCTCTCGTCTGTGCCGAGCAGCGGCATGTAGCCGTGCGTGGCGGTGCAGGTGATGACCTCGATGATGCCGCGGTCGGCGTAGCTGCGGAAGCCGGCGACGATGTCCTGGTTGAGCGCGGCGAACTGCTGGGAGGCTTCGGTGAAGAAGCTTTGCCAGAAACGGGCGGTCTCGGCGTAGGTGTGTTCGCCGATGGAGAGGAAGAAGGACTCGTCTTCTCGCGCGGCGAGGATCTTGCGTTCGAGATAGCGGGGGAACTCGGCGCGGAAGACAGGATGCGCGAGCTGCTCGAGCAGAATGGGGGAAAGATTCAGATTGCAGTTGAGCGGGATGTTGTCGCGGTCGAGGCGATCGAGCGTGCGGAGCAGCGGAAGATAGGTTTCCGCGGCAGCCTCGAGAAGCCACTCGATGCCGTGGGGCCAACTGCCGTGGTTAACGACATAGGGCAGATGGGCGTGCAACGTGAGGTTTAGATATCCACGCGGCTTGGACGCTGGTTGACTCACAGGATCTCAATCTCTGGGTGCGCCCGGCCGGGGGGCGCGCAGGTGGGGGGAGCGGGATAGCTCCTGAGGGCAGTGTACTCCCGTGGCGAAGTGTCGGCCAAAGGACATAAATGTGGAGAAGGGCAAGGCTGCACTCCAGCGCGGATCATAAACATTCTTCGGCAGTAGGATGCGGGTGACGCGGTGCACGGAGCAGATCTTTGTGCTACTCTCCACTGCACCGGAGAAGCATCGGGAGAACGCAACCGAAGCTGCCCCGGCAGGCATCTACCCGCATGGACGGGTACCTTACGCGAGGCTTTGCGCCTGGCAATGCGCCAAGGTATTGACCGGGAACAACAACACCGGTTTTGACCCAACAAGACGCTCTCGAACATGGTTCGAGGAGTGTGGTGAATTCGAAGGATTAGGAGAAGACTATGGCGGATAACGACAGCAGCGTAAGCGGGTTTGGATGGTTTCTGGCGGGTCTCGGGATTGGGGCTCTTGTGGGTGTTCTCTATGCGCCGAAGTCCGGCAAGGAGACGCGCGACGAACTGATGCAGAGCGCGATGGAGGCCCGTGACAAGGCGAACCAGATTTACAACCAGGGCAGGGAACAGGCCGGCCAGTATGTGCAGCAGGGCCGCGATGCGCTCGGCCAGTATGTCGACAAGGGCAAGGAGTACTACGACAAGGGCCGCACCCAATGGTCGCAGTACGTGGACAAGGGCAAGGACCTTGTTCAGAGCCAGGCGGACGCGGTGACGGCGGCTGTGGACGCTGGAAAACAGGCTTACATGTCGAAGACCTCGGAGACGCCGCAGGCGTAAAGGTTCTTCGGAAGGACGCGAAGGGCCGGTTCGTCGCGACCGGCCCTTCTGTTTGGCGGGTTGGCGGTGATATTGCGACAGCTCGATGCAAGGCATCACAATTAAGTTTCGAAGAGGTGAAGAGATGCACGCAGTTAGCTGCCTGGCGCTGGCTTTTTTTCAGGAGGACGCGGGATCGATTCAGCACGACGTCCACTGGATGATGATCTTCATGGGGATCATCGCGATCGCGGTTATCGCGGGGTTTCTCGGTGTTTGTATCGCGGGTCTCACGGGATTGAGGCTGATCCGCAAGTTCGAAGGGATGGCCGAGCGGGCTGAGGCCAAGGTCTCGCCGATGGTCGAGAAGACGCGCCTGTTGATTGAGGATGTGGGCCCGAAGGTGCGCACCATCAGCACGAACGTGGAGCAGATCACTTACACGGTTCGGACCAAGGTGGATGAATACAGCGCAACGGCCGACGAAATCAATCGGACGGTAAAGGACGCGAACAAGCGCACGCAGGAGAAGGTGGCGCGCGTGGACGGAATGGTGAACGAGGCGCTGAACACCGCGCATCATGTCTCGCGCACCGTTCAGGACAGCGTGCGGAAGCCGGTGCAGCAGCTTGCCGGGATTATTGAGGCGGTGAAGCGCGGTGCCGAGACCCTGGTGAACCGGTCGCCCTTCAAGCGGAACGTGGAGACGGTGGTCGAGGTGGATGAGCGGACCACCTATGGCACGACGGCGGCTGGCACGCCTGTTGCAGCGCGGTATACGACGGTGCGCGAGACCACGACACCAACCGCTGCGAGTGAGACGAAGCGGGTGACGCCGTACGGCTAGACGCGAACGTGCGATGACGAAGAGGTTCAAGATCGGCGACCACGTGAGCTGGAACTCTGAAGCAGGTCACGTGTCGGGGACGGTTATCGCTGTGCACACCAGGGATTTCGACTACAAGGGGCATACGCACCATGCCTCGGAGAGCGATCCGCAGTATGAGATCAAGAGCGACAAGACCGATCATGTCGCTGCTCATAAGGGCGGCGCTCTAACACTCAAGAGCGCGCTGAACCGCGGCAAGGGCTGAGCGTGAGGCTGCCATTCTTCACGGTAGGGCATTCCAATCGCAGCCTGGAAGAATTTGTCGAGTTGTTACGCAGTGCTGAGATTGAACTGCTCGCGGATATCAGGAAGTTTCCGAGATCGCGAACGAACCCGCAGTTCAACCAGGAGACTCTAGCAGAGGAGCTGCCGCGTTGCGGGATTTCGTATGAGCTGATGGGCGTGCTGGGTGGGCGTCGCGGGACAGTGAAGTCTGTACCGCCGGACGTTAACGGTCTGTGGCGAAATGTGAGCTTCCACAACTACGCGGATTATGCGCTGTCTGCGGAGTTCAGCGCCGGCCTGCGTCACCTGCTCGACATGGGGCACGAACGGCGTTGCGCGACCATGTGCTCGGAAGCGGTGTGGTGGCGATGCCATCGCCGCATTGTTACGGACTATCTGATCGCCAGCGGAGAGACTGTGTTCCACATTATGGGGCTGGGTCGCTTTGAGCGTGCGCGGCTGACGCAGGGTGCGGTGGTTCGGGAAGACGGGAAGGTGGTCTATCCCTGGGGGCTGACGGGAGAGGACTGAGACGGTGGGCTAGAAGATCCAGCCGCCGCCGGCGACCTCGTCCTCCTGGTAAAAGACTGCGGACTGGCCAGGCGTGATGGCGCGCTGCGGCTCGTCGAACGTGGCCTCGATTGTGTCGTCGCTGATGACGCGGAGCGTGGCAGGCGCGGGCTCGTGGCGGTGGCGGATCTTGATGCTGACGCGGATGGGCTCGGCGGGCGCGGCGATGGAGACCCAGTTCAGGCGATCGGCGCGCAGTGTGCGCGTGTAGAGGTCGGTGTCCGGCCCGACTTCGACGCGGTGAGAGTCGGGATGAATCTTGAGGACGTAGAGCGGGTCGGGCGAGCTGAGGCCGAGGCCCTTGCGCTGTCCGACGGTGAAGGCGTGGATGCCTTCGTGGTGGCCGAGTGTTTCGCCGGTAGTCGAGACGAGCTCGCCGGAGGAGTCAGGGAGCTCGCGGCCCTGCTCATCGAGATACGCCTTGAGGAACTGCGAGTAGCTGCCGCCGGGGATGAAGCAGATCTCCTGCGAGTCAGGCTTGGCGGCGAGCGCGAGTCCGGCGTCGGCGGCCATCTCGCGAACGGCGGGCTTGTGCAGATCGCCGAGAGGAAAGAGCGTGCGCGAGAGCTGCTCCTGCGTGAGGCCGAAGAGAAAGTAGGTCTGGTCCTTCGATCGGTCGGCGGGTCGGGAGAGCACCCAGCGATTGCGAGCGGGGTCGAATTGATTGCGCGCATAGTGTCCGGTGGCGATCTTATCGGCGCCGATGGAGCGTGCGGTGGCCAGGAGCTGGTCGAACTTGAGGTGGTTGTTGCAGAGTGTGCAGGGGATGGGCGTGCGGCCGGCGAGGTACTCGGAGACGAAGGGGCGAACGACCTCGGCCTCGAATCGGTCCTGCGCGTTGACGAGGTAGTAGGGGATGCCGAGGTGCTCGGCGACTCGGCGGGCGTCGTATACGTCATCGATGGAACAGCAGCGGCCCTGGACGGACTCGGGCATGCCCTCGCGGCCTGCGAGGCGGCGCTGGTTCCAGAGCTGCAGGGTGAGGCCGACGACGGTATGTCCCTGGGCGTGCAGCATCGCGGCGACGGTCGAGGAGTCGACGCCGCCGGACATGGCAATCGCGATGGTCTGGTTCTCCATCTCAGTCTGGCTCCGGGCCTGCATAAGGCTCAACTCTTAATGATAGCTGTTCCGCGATGATAGCTGTTTCGCGAAGGTTCTAAAGCGGTTAGACAGGATTGGGCTCGCGGTGGAAGAGTTGGGGTGGAAGTCTGTGTAGACTCAAATAGTTGGAGACCAATGGCTGAAGGCACAAATGCAGCGCTGAGTGGACGGTGGGCGTTGCCCTTTTTGGGGGTGGCGTGCGCGGTCGGCGTTGCGTCCATGTATTACAACCAGCCGCTGCTGTCTGTCATGGGCCAGAGCCTGGGGCAGGATGCGCGCCATATCGGTTTTGTGGCCGTGGCGACTCAGGTAGGCTATGCCGCGGGCCTGCTGTTCTTCGTTCCGCTGGGAGATGTCGCAGAACGTCGCAAGCTGATGTTGCGGATGTACGCGGGTGTGTCTGTGGCGTTGGTGCTGGCGGCGTTCGCGCAGAACCTGGCGTGGCTGATTGCCGCGAGCGTGCTGATTGGCCTGATGGCGTCGGTGACTCATGTCGCGTTGCCGATAGCGCCGGACCTTGTGCCGCACGAGCAACGAGGACGGGCGATCGGCACGGTCATGACGGGGCTGCTGCTGGGCATTTTGCTGGCGCGAACCTTTGCCGGATGGCTGAGCCGGTTGAATGGCTGGCGCACCGTGTTCATCGTGGCGGCGGTGATGAACGCGTGCTTCGTTCCGTTCATCTACCGCGTGATGCCGCGGATGAAGGCGCGTGAATCGCTGACCTACGCAGAGACGATGCGGTCGTTGTGGACGCTGTTCCGCACCGAACCGTTGCTGCGCGAGGCCGGTGTCCTGGGCGCGTTGGTGTTTGCGTCGTTCAGTTGCTTCTGGACGACGCTGGCGTTCCTCTTGCAGTCGCACTACGGCATGGGGCCGGGAGTCGCGGGGACGTTCGGCGTGGTGGGCGCAGCGGGAGCGATGGTTGCGCCGTTTGCCGGAAAGCTCTCGGACCGGCGCGGAACGCGATATGTGGTGTCGGCTGCAGGCGCGACGCTAACCGGATCGTATGTCTGGTTGTGGCTTTCCGAGCGCGCATCGACCACCGTGGCGATGCACATGGCGGGGCTGGTGATTGGGGTGGTGGCGCTCGATGTCGGGGCGCAGATGATGCAGGTTGCGAACCAGACACGGATCTTTGGTTTGGGAGCGCAGGCGCGCAGCCGCTTGAACACGATTTACATGACGATTTATTTCGTTGGCGGAGCGCTGGGTTCGGCGCTCGCGTCACTGGCGTGGTCGCGCTGGCAGTGGGATGGTGTCTGTGCGCTGGAACTGACGTTCATTGCAGCGGCGGGTGTGCGGCACATGACCGGATTCAGCAGGCGGCATCCGCAACCGATAGTGCATATGCCGGCGAGCGAGAGCGAACCTGCGTGAGGCGCTAGAGCTTCAGGCAGGCTGCGAAACGAACCGCAACAGGAGATGACAGGGAGTCATCGTAGGCGCGGCAGAGAAGCCGCGATCCGGTCTGGGCATGATTAAGAAACCGCTCTCTTGACAATCGCATTTCTGGATATCTATAGTGCCCAGCCGGTGGGGTATGAGCCTCTCTGCCGCTGTGAACTTTGAATAGCAGCGGACGGTGAGGGTCTATCCGGCAAGCATTCGCGCCTTCCTGGGCACAATCTGACACGAAGAGTTCCGGAGCCAAACTTCAAGGAGAATCGCGAGATGAAATTCGAGAGACCGGTATCACAAGACGAGACCACGCCGAAGCGCAACGCCGCGAAATCATCGAAAGGTCTGCGCCGCGGGCAAAGCTCGTTGCTGGCACGCGTCAGCGGTCTGCTCGTCTGCCTCGCGCTGGTCATCGCCTGGGTGCGACCGTCCATCTGCCAGATCACGACGACAGGCACGATCAGCGGCATTGCCCAGGACTCGCAGGGCGCCGTGGTTCCCGGAGCCATCGTCACGCTCACCAATTTGGACACGAGGTTGGTTGCAAAGACGAAGACAAACTCCGATGGCTCGTTCACGCAGACCGGTCTGCCGAACGGAAAGTACAACGTCAACATCACGGCACCTGGGTTTGCGACCTTCAGTGAAACCGGCATCGATCTCGAGCCGCTGGCGGTGTTCCAGGTGAACGCCACGTTGAAGGCGGGCTCGGTGGACACCTCGGTGACCGTCGAGGCGAGCCCGGTGGCCGTGCAGACCGTCACACCGGAGATATCGAACACCGTCTCCGGCGAGGAGGCGGAGGCGCTTCCGCTGGACGGCCGGAACTATGAGGGTCTCGGGCAACTGATGCCCGGAGTCGTGAATACGTCGCCGGTCAATTCGATGGGGCCTGGCGGATTTGCGACCTCGAACTATCTCAACATCAATGGCGGCGGCTCCAGCGGAACGTTTTACACGCTGGATGGCATCTGGAACGAAAACACGGGCAACATGACGCAGACCACGATCACGCCGGTTCCGGACGAGATCGAGGAAGTCAAAGTTCTGCAGAACAACTACGACGCGAAGTACAGCCTGATGGGCGCGAGCGTGATGGTCGTGCAGACCAAGAGCGGCACCAGCCAGTTCCACGGCGGCGCATGGGAGTTTCTGCGCAACACGTTCCTCGACGCGCGCAACTACTTCGTTCCGGTCAGCACCGGCATCTCGCCCGAAGAGTGGAACATCTACGGCTATCACGTGGGCGGCCCGGTCTTTATCCCTCACGTCTACAACACAAATCGGCAACGCACGTTCTTTTACTTCAACCAGCAGTTCCTGCACGAGAAGCAGCAGGGAGTTGTGACAGGCCAGACACCACTGGCCACGATGCGCGGCATCGGAACGCCGGGCAACGAGGCGCTGTTCCCGATGACGGGCGTGTACGGGACCGCGTTCCTCAAAGATCCGACGCTGACGGGCAGTTGCAATGCATCGTCCAAGACGGCGTGCTTCGGTACGGATGGCAACGGGAACTGGGTCATCCCGGCGAATCGCATCAACTCGTCTGAGCTTGCACTGCTGAATGCGATGGCCGTGCTGCCCAATTACACGACGACGAACGCAACGAACTACATCAACACGAAGTCGGCGATCACCGGCCAGAAGGATGAAGAAGGCAAGGTCGACCACTACATTACGCCGAAGCTGCACCTGATGGGCGAGCTCTTCTGGGAGACGCAGGATGCCTACAATCCGAACGCTTCGCGCATGGGATCTCCGTTCACGACAAACTATGACGTTTTCATCTCGGATAACAAGCTCGCGCAGGTGCAGCTGACGCAAACGTATTCAGCGAACATGGCAAACGATACGTCGATTGCGATGAACAACTACGTCATCACGCATGATTTTGCCGGCATCATCTCTGGCTCGCAGATCTCCGGATACTCTCAGGCGTTCCCGTACAGCGGCGGTTATCTCGAAAACCGCCTGCCGCACGTCACCTTCTCGAATGGATGGTCGCAGTTCGGCACCAGCGCCAACAACACGATTCCCGATGCGACGGATCTGGAGGATACGGTTTCCGATAACTGGAGCTGGTTGCGCGGGCATCACTTCCTGCAGGCGGGCGGCGAGATCGTGTTCGGAACGAAGCGGCAATGGTCGACGGTTTCGAATACCACCGGTGATGTCAATTTCAACGGTTACGCCACTGGTAACCCGATCGCGGATTATCTGCTCGGTTTGCCGAACACGTTCGCTCAGGGGCAGGATGGAGTTCGCAAATACATTCACTACACAATTACCAGCCCGTACGTTGAGGATCGCTGGACTGCGAGCAAGCGCCTGACTCTCAGCCTTGGCATACGTTTTTACCGGATGCCGTTTCCTGGATCGCAGGCCGGCTACTCGGCCAACTTCCTTCCTTCGCTCTTCAATCCTGCGACGGTGCCCACCGTATCGATTGGCGGCGTTCTTTCAGGACCGTATGCGGCTGGTTATCAGAATGGCATCGAGCTGAATGGCAAGAATGGTGTTCCGCTCAACATTACGAATCAGCACAACTACTACTTCGGGCCGATGGGCGGGTTCGCTTTGGATGTCTTTGGAGATGGAAAGACCTCACTTCGCGGCGGCTTCTCGATCGTCTATAACCGCAATGGCGGCATGGGTGCGGCCTGCTCGCAAAACTGCGTCAGTTTTCCCATACTCAATCAGACAAACCTTACCGACCCGACATTTCCTAACGTGACAGGCGGTACGGCACCGGCGCCGACGGCACCTTCCGTCACGGGGATGCCGAATGACTACCAGGTAGCAATGATCAAGACGTTCAGCCTGAGCGCGCAGCAGCAGTTGCCGGGATCATTCCTGATGACGCTCGCTGGAGCGGGAGACTTCGCCAACCATCTTTCCACCAGCTACAACCTCAACCAGCCCGGACCAACCGGCGTCTACGACTTCAATCCAAATCTGAACGTCGCGGGCTATTCCTCGGCCTACTATGCGCCTTATCAGGGTTACGGGACGATCAGCTGGAATAATCCGATCGGCGTTGATAACTGGACGGCGCTGGAGGTGAGTCTCAAGCATCCTGAAGTTCACCATATTTATGCGACCGTTGCGTACACGTGGTCGCACAATCTGGACAATGGCGGCGGCTTCCAGAATTCCTACAACCTGCACAGCGCGTACGGCAACTCGACGCTGAATGTACCCCAGGTCTTCACAGCAAGCGTGATTTACAGCGTTCCGCTTTTTGGCGGGAAGGGATTGACGCATACGCTGCTGGGTGGATGGAAGGTGTCGGACATGACGACGCTCCAGAGCGGATCGTCGCTGAACCTTGGCATCACGGGCTCGAACCTCGGTCCCATTACGCGCCCGAACATCGTCGGAACGATTACCTATCCGAAGACGTGGAAGCCGACGGTGTACGGATCGAACGCGTTCTGGTTCAACCCGGGAACGACGGCGGCCCCAGTGTTTGCCCGTCCGGCAAATGGCTTCTACGGAAACGCCGGCGCCGGAGTGCTACGGGGTCCGGGAATCGAAGTTTCGAACATGGCCCTGTACAAGGACTTTGATATTCGCGAGCGAGTCACGGTGCAGTTCCGCGCTGAATATTTCAACGTCTTCAATCACACTAACCCGAACAACCCGGGAACTACGTTTGGCTCGGGAACGTTTGGCGTGATCACTGCGGCGCAGCAGCCGCGGACCGGCCAGCTTGCGCTCAAGGTGAAGTTCTGAGGGCTTGGATTCTGTGCAGTGCAGGTCGGGGGGAAGTGGTAGGCGCGGCAGGAATCGAACCTGCAACCCCCGACTTAGAAGGTCGGTGCTCTATCCGATTGAGCTACGCGCCCGTTTATCGACTCGACGATGCGGCTATTCCACAGAAAAATGCGTTTCCCACATCCATTATTCCGGAAATATGAATGTTCCACATGGAACATTCGTGTTCCACAAAAGCATTCAGTCGAAGGCACTACAGGTCGATTGTAACGGACAGGCGATTGATCTCGAACTCGCGGCTGCGAAGGAGATCAACGACGTCTTCAAGCGCGCTGGCCCAGCGGCGATTCGCGAGTTCGGCGTCGGGTGCGAGTGAGGTGACGTAGAGCGTGGTTGCGAAGCCTTCGAGCGGCGCGCCGAGGTCAACGATCGCCGGGCGGAGGACGCACTGCAGCATGGACTCCGTGTGCTGGAGCTTGCCGGCGCGGCGGACGATGCGATCGATACGGTCCTGCTGCTGGTGGGCCGAGGCAAAGACGGTTCGCTCGCGCCAGAGCAGATCGATGTAGCTGGTGAAGGCGTAGGTGGCCTCATCTGCTTCAATCAGCAGTTCCTTGCGCATGAGTTCGAGGTCGTCGGCGCTATCGCGGACCGAGAGCGGCCACGCGTCGCATTTGGCGGTAAGGAAGGGCGAGCGATTGGCGTTGAGGGCGCGCAGCGCGCGGGCGAGATCAGGGAAGCGCTCGGCTTCAGGGATTTCGGCGATCGAGTAGGGTTCGGTGCGCAGATTGACGAAGTGCGCGCCTCCGTCCGCGTCAGACCACGGAACCACAAGTACGGCAGCCTCAGCCGAACACTCGGCACTCCACTCTGCGTGCATTCAGGTTCAGGATACAGGGTTTATCGCAATTGAATGCGCGGGAGCATCGTTCAGGGTTCCCTGTGCGTGGGAGAGAACGAATCGGAGTGCGGTGTGCTCGGCCCAATAACCGTCGTTTCCATTGGCGGGTTCGGGCGTGGCGAGGAATGCGCAGTGGCCGCCGTGCTCGGTTTCGAGGAGCGTGATGTGCGGGTTCTCGGCGATGACGGCGCGGGTCTCCGGCAGCAGGCGGATGAACGGATCGTCGCAGGCGTGGATGAGAAGCGTGGGAACGGCGATGCGGTCGAGCACGCGGGCCGAGGCGGCCCGGAAATAATAGTCGTCGGCGGATTGGAAGCCAGAGTACAGGGCAGTGATGCGGTTGTCGAAGTCGCGGAGCGAGCCGATGCTGGTGGCGACCTGGGGATCGTAGGCGCGGGGGAAGAGTGTGGCCTTGCGGCGGAAACGCTTGAGTAGTTCGCGAAGGAATTTGCGCTCGTAGAGGCGATTCATGGGCTCGTGCAGCGCGTCGGCGGAAGCTGCGATGTCGACGACGGGCGAGACGCCGACGACGGCTCTGAGCTGAGGCGGAGCGTCGCTGCCGAATTCGCCGGCGAGTTTGAGAACGAGGTTGCCGCCCATGGAGTAGCCGATGAGCGAGATGGAGCCCAGGCGCTCGCGGTCGAGAAAGAACTCCATGACCTGCTTGACGTCGTTCGACAGACCGGAGTGGTAGAGAGTCGGCGTGAGCTTTGCGGTTTCGTACTTGGTGCCGCCGCAGTTACGCATGTTCATGCGGATGATGTTGCAGCCGGCCTTCCAAAACTTGTTGGCGTTGCCGACAACGTACTGCGAGTTCGAAGAACCTTCGAGGCCATGGAGGATCAGCACGGTGGGGCGGTCGCCGCGCACTGCGTCCGGTTGCCAGTGGCACTCGCAGAGAACCTGACTGCAGATTTGCGTGCCGCGCGCGGGGCAGACCTCGACGAACTCCGCGGTGGGTGGGGGCAGATGGTTCGGGCGCGGCAGGAAGTTTCCGGCGATGGTCTGCAGATGACCGTTGGCGAGCCAGCGGCGCGGGTGAAACGGAGGGAACTGAGGGGGCCGGGTGCTACCGTTGCGGGAGCCGCTCATCCGTTGCCGCCTCGCAGTGC
Source organism: Acidobacteriaceae bacterium (assembly GCA_035944135.1). Classification (NCBI taxonomy): domain Bacteria; kingdom Pseudomonadati; phylum Acidobacteriota; class Terriglobia; order Terriglobales; family Acidobacteriaceae; species Acidobacteriaceae bacterium. The sequence continues at coordinate 1,563,889 of DASZBM010000002.1, read as the reverse complement.
TGGGGTCGCGAGTTGCGCGGCGCGCTGCTGGAGATGCGCTGCATTGAGAGCGCCGGTCGGCTCGTCCTCGTGCTTGAGAAAGACGTAGACTTCGCCGTTCTGCGCGAGAGAGACGAAGCGCTCGGCGAGCGCGTCGAGCTCCGGCTCGGTGTAGCCGCCGGAACGGCGCAGGCGGTAGCAGCGCGTCGATGCAGTCTGAACGTCCGGCGTGGAGAGGTCATCGCTTTCAGCCACGCAGAGGGCTGAGTTGTGTTGACGCATGAGCGAGAAGATCTCGTCGGTGAACCAACTGTTGTGGCGGAACTCGAATGCGAGCTGAGCGTGCGAATGATGGAACGCCGGAAGATCAAGGAAGTGCGCGAGGAGTTCGCGATTCGCGTGAAGGTTCGGAGGAAGCTGAAAGAGCAGCGGGCCGAGGGCGCCGGATCGCATGGGCGCGAGCGCGCCGAGGAAACTTTGGACGAGCGGTTCGCAGTCGCGCAGGCGAGCGAAGTGCGTGATGCGCTGCGGGGCCTTGAAGCTGAAGCGGAAGCCGGCGGGAACGGCGGCCTGCCAGTTTTCAAGCTGGGTGTTCGTGGGAAGCGTGCGGAAGGTGTAGTTGACTTCGACGGCGGTGAGTTGCGAACCGTAGAAGTTGAGGAATGCGCGCGCGGGAAGCTTCGCGGGATAGAAAGCCGGCTTCCAGGTGGGATACGCCCAGCCGGACGTGCCGACGAAAAGATTCGGGGCTGACGGCGGAGCGGAGATTGGCTCGGGACTCTTGGAGGCGCGCGGCAAGGTCGATCTCACAACTGACGCGCAGTGTTGCGAACGCGCGAAAATGGAGCGCAGCGGCTGGGGAGGATGCCCTGTGCAGACGAAGTTTTTGGGGCGGCTAGTGGGGTTCGAACCCACGACATCCGCTGCCACAGAGCGGCGTTCTGCCACTGAACTATAGCCGCCGTACCGCTATCGATTGTAGCATCCAATGCGTAAGACACGAAGGGAGCCAGGCGAAGCTATGGGAACGAAGGCCGAATATGGTGAGGTGCTGCCGCCTGGTGTTGTGAATACAGGAGCTTTGAAGCCACGGTTTCGCGGGGCGGGCGGAGCGTTTCGCGATGAGAACCTCGATCTGCTCTCGCGTGTGCTGGATACGTGGTTTCGCGTACCGGGGACGTCGATCCGGTTTGGGCTGGATGGAATCATCGGCTTCATTCCGGGTATCGGCGATTTTCTTGGCGGGCTGGCGAGCTGCATCATCGTTATCGCGGCGTTCTTCCGCGGCGTGCCGCTGGTCACGGTCGCGAGGATGGTTGTGAACCTCGCGATTGAGGTCGGCATTGGAGCGATTCCGTTTGCGGGCAATCTGTTCGACATCGCGTGGCGTGCGAATCGTCGCAACTACCACCTGCTGGAGCGGAGTCTTGCGGTCGGTCGACGGGATACGTGGAAGGACTGGGTGTTCATGCTGCTGCTCGGTGTGGGCCTGATGGCGCTGGCGATGGTGCCGTTCTTCCTGCTGCTGTGGATCGGCGGAGCGCTGCTGCACCACACGGGGGCTCCGGGCTGGCGTTGATGGTGAGGCGCGATGATGTAGCGCTGGTTGTTCTCAACGCGGTTATGGGAAAATGAGTGTGTCGGGGCGTAGCGCAGTCTGGTAGCGCATCTGCTTTGGGAGCAGAGGGTCGGGGGTTCGAATCCCTCCGCCCCGACCAGTAAAATCAACAAGTTCCGTCAAAACTGAGCGATGCGAATTGGTTGGTGCAGCCAAGCCAAGAAGAGGTTTGGCGCGCAACCAAGCAGCAGGATGCTCAACGCAATCGCGCAAAGAGCAAGCTGGCTCACGATCGGTACGTGGATGCGGTTCGCCTCTGAAGGCGGTTCCGCGATATAGATACGCTTCAGCACCTGCAGGTAGTAGTAGAGAGAAACGGTGCTCATGGCAATCGCCAGAACCACGAGCCAGAGCAGACCGAGTGGATGTTGTCCAGCGGCCAGCGCCGAAGCAAAGAGAAAGAATTTGCCGAAGAACCCGGCCAGGGGCGGGATTCCTGCAAGCGAGAGCATAAAAATCAGCATGCAGAAGGAGAGCAGAGGCGCACGACGGCTGAGCCCGGCAAAGTCAGAGAGCTTTTCACCGCCAAGCTGCTCTTCAACGATAGCTACGGCTCCAAACGCACCAATCACGGTCAAAGCATAGGTGACCGCATAGTAGAGCAGGGCGTCGAAGCTCTGTTCGGTGTGCGATACCAGTCCCAGCAAAATGTATCCTGCTTGCGCGATTGCCGAATAGGCGAGAAGCCTGCGGACGCTGGTCTGCGTGATGGCCACTAGATTCCCAAGCACCATCGACATAGCCGCCACGACTGCAACGATTGGAACCCAGCCGGGTGTGTAGTTTTTCCAGTCGCCGCTGCCTCCCGCTCCGGCGAAGCCGATAACCATCACCTGATAGAAGATGACGAAGCCCGCTACCTTGGCGCTGGAGGCAATGAGTGCAGCGCTGCTGGATGGCGCTCCTTCATAGACGTCAGGGGCCCAGAAGTGAAATGGGACTGCCGCGACCTTGAAGCCAAGCCCGAGGACGATCATCACGATTGCTGCAGCCCAGAGTGGGTCCAGAGGCGGGCTTTTAATTGCGCGCGCAATTTGCAGGAGATTTGTTGAGTTAGACAGACCGTACAGAAGGCTGAGTCCGAACAACAGGAATGCCGCCGACATTCCGCCGAAGAGAAAATATTTCAGGGCGGCTTCTGCCGAGTGAGAGCTGCGCTTGTTAAACGCTGCGAGAACATAAAGAGAGAGGCTTAGCAATTCCAGGGAGAGGAAGATCAGGAGAACATTTTCTGAGCTCACGAGCAGCATCATGCCCGTGGTTGCAAAGAGGGTGACAGCAAAGTATTCGCCAACGTGCGAGGTGAAAGATGATTCGATCGACAGGACGGCGATAAGGGCTGTCAGGATGAGTATGGCGATTTGAACCAGTTGCGATCCTGGGTTAATAACGAGGGTTCCATTGAAGACGTTCGCGTGCTGCGGATCGCGCACGATTTGTGTGATTGCGCCAAGGCAGCCGATAGCAGAGATTACAGCTCCGGTCGTGAACCGAGTGCGCATCGGAGCGGTTCGGGAGATCAGGAGATCTGCGGCAAGCGCGAGCAGGGCCGTGACAACCACAATCACCTCCGGCAGGAGGAGATGAAGGAGCGCGGTATAGGAGACTGCGATCATTACCAGTGTCCTTTCCGCAGGCCGTCAAAGAGCGGTGAGTTCAGGGCTGGAATTATCAGGTTCAATAGAAATTGCGGATAGAGTCCAATCGTCACGCTAGCGAGGATTAGCATGAGAGCCCCGATGCGTTCAGGCATCGAAATGGCAGCGAGTGTGGGCGTCGTGCTCTCGGGATCGGTGTCAGAGAAAAATGCCTTCTGCAAGGCGCGCCAGGCGTAGGCAACCGAGATTGCAATTCCGATGCCTGCGACGATCACATACCTTGGAAACGCGCTCCAAGCCCCGATGAGAATCTGGAGTTCGGCGACGAAGCCGCTGAACCCGGGCATTCCGATAGAAGCGACCGCTGCAATGACGAAGGTGAATGCCGCGAAAGGGATGGCTTTGCTGAGGTGCATTTTGCTTAGTGCGGTCAGATCGCGAGTGTGCGTGCGGTCATAGACCATGCGTCCCACGACAGCGAACAGCAGCGCTGCCAGGACACCATGAGAAAACATCTGCACTACCGCTCCGGTGAGGCCGATACGGCTGAGAGTCATGAGGCCTAACAGCACGAAACCCATGTGGCTCACACTGGAATAGCCGATGACGAATTTGAAATCCTGTTGCACGAGCGCGACCAGTGCGCCATAGACGATGCCAATCACCGCAAGCAGGCTAAAGACATCGCGCCATGAAGCAAGGCCGAGCACAGCGAATCCCCAGGGATCGAGCCCGTGGGGAAACAGCGCCATGGCGACACGCAAGCAGCCGTATGCGCCCAGTTTCATGACAACTCCGGCAAGGAGCATCGAAGCTGCTGTCGGCGCGGCGACATGGCCTGTGGGAGCCCAGGTATGGAATGGCCAGAGGCCGGCCAGAATTCCGAAGCCGATAAACGCGACTGGAAACGCCCACATTTGAAAGTGAAGAGGGAAGGGGAATTGTGACAGTGCCAGCAGGTTCATCGTCTTCGCGCCGGCGACTACATATGCCGCGATCAGAACGAGAAGCACCATTGCACTGCCCACCAACGAGTAGAGGGCAAGCTTCATCGCGGCATATTCGCGCTGTGTCGAACCCCAGATGGCAATGAGGAAATACTTCGGAATGATAGCGATCTCGTAGAAGACGAAGAGCAGGAATAAATCGGCGCTGAGGAATACGCCGTAGACTCCTCCGATAAGGGCGAGATAAAGCGCGAAGAACTCTTTTGAGCGATGTTCGATGTTCCAGGAGAAAAGGACGCCAGCAATGGCGACGATTCCGGTGAGCAGGACCAGCACGAGGCTGATGCCATCAGCGGCAAGATGGTATTCAATACCGAGCGACGGAACCCATGATCGATGAACGATGGTGGCAATGGCGCCATTTGCCGGCCGCAGCAACGCGGAGATTGTGACCGTAAATCCCGCAATGGCCGCCAACAATGCGATGCCGCGCGCAGCCTTTGCCGGCACGCCGGGCAACATCAGGACCAGTGCCCCCAGAAACGATATGTAGATTGTCCAGGCGAGCAAGAGCTAGTACCTCACCTGCTGCACCAGGGTCATGACGGTGCTGTTGATGATGCCGAGAATGAGTTGCGGAAAGACGCCCAATGCAAACATGAGGGCGATTGGGGAAAACAGCGCGAGCCGTTCGGTGACTGTCAGGTCCGGCATGTTCGACCACCGCTCATTGAGGGGACCAGAGAAGACACGCTGCAGTATTGTCAGGATGAAGATTGCAGTGACAAGCAGGCCGAGGAGGGAGAGCGCAGCAGCCCATGCCGCGAGCGGGAAGACGCCTCGAAAGATGAGGAATTCTCCGATGAAGCCGTTCAGCCCAGGCAAGCCGAGAGAGGCAAACAGGGCGATGCCCATCAGCCCGGTGAAGACGGGAACGACCCTGCGGAGACCACCGAAATCGTTTAGGCCACGCAATCCTCCAGTGCGCGTTTCCAGCAACGCCACGAACCAAAATAGCGCCGAGGCAATCAGGGCGTGGTTGAAAACCTGCAGGATCACACCATCGAGAGCCGCGATCTTAGCTGTTGTTAGAGCGACGGAATTGCCGGTGAAACTGGCAACTGCAAAGATTCCCAGCATGCAATAGCCAAGGTGATTGATAGAGGAATAGGCGAAGATACGCTTCAAGTCTTTTTGCGCGAGGGCCGCAAACGCGGAGAGAACAACTGTGGATACAGCGAGCCACAAGAGCACCGTCAGCGTAGATCGAAGCTGCGGGGCAAAGATTGGAAGAACGATTCTAAGGAACCCGTAGACACCCATTTTTGACATTGCGCCGGTGAGCAGCATTGTCGTGCCGGTTGGCGCTTCGGCGTATGTCGAAGGCAGCCATGTATGAAGTGGAACGAGAGGGACCTTAACCGCGAAGCCGAGAAATACACCGCCAAAGATCAAGAGTGCAATATGTTCCGGCGTAAACCTGTGCCACGCGAGATGTGTAGCCATGGCCGGGACAAGCTGGCCCTCTCGTGCCAGTTCAGACAGGCGAAGAAAGTCGAATGTTCCTGTGCAATGGAATAAGGCAAGAAACGAGAGCAGCAATGCGACGCTGCCGACCATCGTGTAAACAAAAAATTGAGTCGCTGCGGCTGCGCGTCGAGGCCCACCCCACAGTTGGATGAGGAAGAAAGCGGGGATGAGGCTTAGCTCCCAGAAGATGAACCAGTGAAAAAAGTTTAGAGCTGTGAACGTTCCGAACAGGCCAGCTTGAAGGAACAGGACGAGAGAGAAATAAAGACTTTCTCGCTCGCGAATCTGCGAGGACGCGGCAATCGACATGGTCACGACAAGAGCCGAAAGCAGCAGCATCACGAGCCCAAGCCCATCGATGCCCAGGTGATACTCCGCGCCAAGCGAGGGTATCCATGCGTGCAACTCCTGGAACTGAAGCTGTCCAGAAGCCGAGTCAAAGCCGTGAGACAGGATAAGTATCAGAGCGAGTGCAATGAAGCTGAAAACCAGTGCGAGGATCCGAGCACGGTTCTTCTGCTTGTCACCAAGGCCAAGAATTGTGATGGCGCCGATCAGGGGCACAGCAGTCAGCACTGAAAGGAATGGAAATACCTTCATCCGTGGTGACCCCAGATGAGGAATAGGACGAATCCTGCAAAGGCGATTCCGATGACGCGGAGATAGCTTTGCACGCGGCCATCCTGAAGGCGCGAAAGAAGCCGGCCGCTGAGGACTGCTTCCTGACAGCTTTGATCAAAGATGCGGTTTACCACGGAAACATCCGTTGATCGGCTCAGCCGGGAAGCTCCGAGTGTAAGCGACGATATGAACTGAACCGCGCCATTGAAGACTGATCGATCGAGCCAGTCACATACGCGGGAGAACCATGTAGTGAAGCGAACGAAGGTAGCCTGATAAAAGGCGTCAACAAACCAGCCGTTACGCAACACGCGAAAGATTTGCGGAGTAAATCGTTCGAGGGCATCGGGGGCTGCGGGCTCCGGCGCCGGTTTACTACCGTAAAGCAACCAACCTACGCCCAGGCCTATCAAGACGAGCGCTGTCGACGAAAGCATCACCGCGAGGACACCACTCTCTGCAAATCCTCGAAGATCGAACCGTACCTGCTGGCCATCGAGAAACCTGCTAAACCATGGCCATGCGGGTGTGCCGATCAGTCCCAGCAGCATAGAAAAACCTGCGAGAATGACGAGCGGAAACGTCATGATGACAGGGCTTTCGTGTGGAGTTTTTACAGGCCGATCGAATCGTGGCGATTCCCCGAAGAAGACGTAGACGACCTGCCTCGTCATGTAAAAGGCAGTTAGCAAGACACCAAAAGCTGCCAGATAGAAGGGCGTTCGCGATCCACTCCAACCGGATGCTGCGTGAAGGATCGCATCTTTGCTCCAGAAGCCTGAGAAGAGGAGCGGAAAGCCGCATAGTGCCAGCATCCCGATGGCGTATGTGGCGAATGTGATTGGCATGAGCTTGCGCAATCCGCCCATGCGACGGATGTTCTGTTCCTCATGGCAGCCATGGATGACCGATCCCGCGCCCAGGAAGAGCAGGGCCTTGAAAAAAGCGTGTGTGATCAGATGAAACATTCCCACAGCAACGCCACCAACGCCAAGACCGAGCATCATGTAACCGAGCTGGGAAACGGTAGAGTAGGCAAGGATGCGCTTGATGTCATCCTGAGCGACGGCAATACTCGCAGCGAAGACAGCAGTGATGGCGCCAACCCAGGTGACAACTTTTAGCGCGGGTGCTGCTTCGGGCGACAAATCGAGCCCGGCATGGCCACTCATCAGTGGATACACACGCGCAACCAGGAAGACGCCGGCAGCAACCATAGTAGCCGCGTGAATCAACGCGCTCACTGGCGTTGGGCCCTCCATCGCATCCGGCAGCCAGACATGCAGCGGCACCTGACCGGACTTTCCGATTGCTCCGCAAAAGATCAGCAGTGCTATCCCCGTGGAAGCGGCCATGCCGAAGATCGTCGTGTGTGTGACAAGCTTGATAAGCGCGGTGTGTTCAAGGCAGCCAGCGCCATTGTCGTAGAAAAGCAACGTACCTGCCTGGGAATACAGCCAGACCATTCCCAGCAGGAACGCGAGATCGCCGATCCGCGTGGTGATGAATGCTTTCTTTGCCGCGGCTGCTGCGCTTGGCTTTTGATACCAGAAGCCGATGAGCAAATATGATGTGAGGCCAACGATCTCCCAGCAGATAAAGAGCAAGAGGAGACTGTTCGCGATGACGAGGCCCAGCATTGCCCCGGCAAAGAGTGAGAGGAAACAGAAGAAGCGCGCGAAATTCTCGTCGTGCGCCATATAGCCGACGCTATAGATGAAGATCAGCAGACCGACGAAGGTGACCATCACCAACATTACGGCTGTAAGTGGATCGAGGACCCATCCCACCTTGAGCCACTCACTTCCCACTTGGAACCAACCGAAATCGCAGATCTGCCTCGCTGCGTTCCCTTGATTACCGAACCGAAGAGTCTCTGCAAATGCAATCAGAGACAGCAACAACGAGAGAGATATGGAGCCAATCGCAACGGATGCTGCAAACAGGCGGTGTTTGCGGTGGGCGATTGCGCTCAGTCCAGCCGCTATGACAGGCATCGAGGGAATGAGCCAGAGGTTATGTGCGATCCAGGTCACTGTTTGCTCATCCCCTCATCGAATCGATCCGGTCGAGATTTGTCGTCTTGAAATGTCGATGCACAGCGATGATCAGAGCCAAACCAACGGCGGCTTCGGCCGCTGCGATACCGATTGAGAAGAGAGCAAACATGACGCCTGTCAGCGCTTCGGGATTCGCGCTGTATCGCCAGAATGTGATGAAGTTCAGATTCGCGGCGTTGAGCATAAGTTCGATCCCGATGAGAACGAGTATGGCGTTGCGGCGGACGAGGGCGCCAGCCAGGCCGATGGCGAAGATGACTGCGGAAAGAAGAAGGTAATCGACTGGTGCTGTCATTTCTCCCTCCTCTGTTCACGCATGGCAATGGTCACCGCTCCTACAAGCGCGGCGGTCAGCAGCAGGCCAATCACCTCAAGCGGAAGCACAAACTGCGACATCAACGCGTCACCGATCTGCCTGACAGTAACTTCGGGGCGGGGTCGGAGCGGAAGTGCTGATACCGCGCTTGAACGAATCACCCAGGCCAGGATTCCAAATACAGCGGCGGCGACGAGGATGCTTGTGGCCCATCCAGGCGAAACAGCCAGCCGTGTCATCCCCTCGTGGTTCCGGGTAAGAAGGATTGCGAAAACAATGAGGATTGCTACCGCGCCGACGTAGATCAGAATCTGGGCGAAACCAACGAATTGAGCGCCAAGCTGGAGATATAAACAGGCCAATCCCGTAAAGGCCAGCACAAGTGCCAGAGCGCAGTGGACGAGGTTGCGCAGAGTCATTGCGGCGAGCGCTCCGGCAACCGTGAACACAGCGGCGATGGCAAATGACAAGCTCACCTCTCCCGGCACGTCTCCATTTTCATCGGCCTTCGTTCTACGTTTGTTACATCGCTGACATTCTCGTTAATCAGCGCGTCTCCAGCAACAAAAAGTTCTTGACCGCGCCAAATTGCACCATGACATGCAATGCATCGCACTCCTAATCGGCGAACTGGTAGGTTCGCCTTTGCAGCTTCTTCGACTGCATGAGGCCGCGTCCAAGCAGGAAATAAGAGACAGCAAGCAGGATTGCAGCAACAAGCCATCGAATAACGCCGGAAGGCGTGAAATGCCAGATGGCCGCGGCAAACAGGTTGATCAGTGCCATCGGCAGCATGAATTTCCACGCAAAGTTCATAAGCTGGTCCATGCGAAGGCGAGGGAGTGTACTGCGGATCCAGATAAGCATGGCAATCAGCACGACGAGTTTAGCGAAGAACCAGAAGTAGGATGGGACCCAGGTGAGAAAAGAAAATGGTGCGGTCCAGCCCCCGAGAAAGAGCGTGATGGCCAGCCCGCAGATCGCGAACATCCCGATGTATTCGCCGAGGAAAAACAAAGCGAACTTGAAGCCGGAGTATTCGACCAGATAGCCGGCAATAATTTCGGATTCGCCTTCGGGCAGATCGAACGGCGAGCGATTGGATTCCGCAATGCCCGCGATCATAAAGAGCACGAAGCCGGCGAACCCCCATGGCGTGAAGACAAACCAATGCGGCAGAATTCCGTAATAACCGGACTGACTTTCCACGATCGCGACGGTTGATAGAGTACCCGCCGCCATGACGACGGTGATCGTAGAAAGAATCAACGGAATTTCGTAGCTGATCATCTGTGCGATAGCGCGCATCGCGCCGAGCAGCGAGTACTTGTTGCGGCTGGACCAGCCGGCCATAAAGATAGTGAGTTCGATCGCCGAGCCGGCGGCAAAGAAATAAAGGAGGCCGGCGTCCAGGTTGATCGCAGTCATGTTACGGCCCAAGGGCAGAACGGCATAGCCAAGAAACGCTGCGGCGACAAGCGCGATTGGCGCCAGCATGTGAACGACAGCATCCGCTGAGTGCGGAACGATATCTTCTTTGGTCAATGATTTCAGCCCATCTGCGAGCGGTTGCAACAGGCCGAAGGGGCCGACTCGATTCGGACCGTATCGGTTTTGGAATCGGCCCAGCCCTTTGCGCTCAAGAATCGTTGTTAAGGCGAACAGAGAAGCGAACACAGCAAGAATTGCGACGGCTGACAGCACAGCAGAGAAAAGCGGCTGCACCCAAACAGGCGAATGTGCCAGTATCCAGTGTTTGAGAAGCACGAAGATTTGGTCCGTCGTTTCAGTCATAGCTGTCAGCTTGTCGTAGGCGAAGAATCGGGTTGAGCTGTTGAAACGGCGGCATTCGCGGGGGGCTTTGCCTTAGCCTTGGCCTTGGCAGCATCCAGTCGTTCATCTACTTCAGTTGCTGTAACTGGATGGATCTTGTGAAAGTAGCTGTTGGGCTTCGCCAGTTGTTCTTTGTCCCAGAGCAGTCCGCCAAAACGATCGGTCGTGCTTAGCTCGAACGCGGTGTCCATCTCGATGGCATCGAACGGGCAGACCTCAACGCAGATCTGGCAACTCATGCAAACCGAGATGTCGATGTTGAAGACCGCAGGGTAAAACTGTGGCTTGCCTGTGTGATCGGGTTTCTTGTCGCTGCTTTTTTCGATGAAGATGCATTGAGGCGGACATTCTTTTTCGCATATCTGGCAGGCAACACAGCGCATCCCTGCCTGCCAGTTGTCGCCGTCGTAGACGAGGAAGGGAAAATTGCGCGCAGCCTCAGGCTGAGGCAGGCGCTCTTCAGGAAACTGGATGGTGGTCAGCCGGTCCTTGCTGATGAAGCTGCCGAAGAAGTTCCGGGCGGTCTCCACCAGTCCTTTCAGGATGCCTTCACCCAGCATGGCTTATGTCTCCCGCACAGGCTGTGTGACTTGTCACATATGGATGGGTTGTTCTAACGGTCCACCTCCCCCAACACAATATCTACGGTGCCAAAGATCACAATGGTGTCCGCGACACTGTAACCGCGGCACATATCTTCAAGGACAGTCAGGTTGATCAAACTTGGTGGGCGAACGCGGTAGCGGTATGGATTGGCCGAGCCATCGCTGATGAGATAGAAGCCGAGCTCGCCCTTAGGCGCTTCGATCCGTCCATAAGCTTCGCCGGGTTTAGGACGGAAGCCGCGGATCTTTGCCTTGGGGTCCATGATGGGGCCTTCTGGAAGGTCGCGCAGAGCTTGATTGAGAATCTTCAGCGATTCGCGCATCTCCAGCATGCGGACCATATAGCGATCGTAGACATCGCCGTGCTCACCCAACGGAATTTTGAAGTCGAAGCGGTCATAGATCCCGTATTTGTCCACTTTACGGATGTCATAGTTCACTCCTGACGCGCGAAGCATCGGACCGGTCACGCCGGCATTGATTGCCAGGTCTCTTTTAAGCACGCCGACACCCTGAGCGCGTGCCATGAAGATTTCATTTCCGGTCAACAACTGCTCATACTCATCCAGGAAGCGTGGAAACTCTTCAACAACCTTCTTCGTCTGTGCAAGCCAACCAGCGGGCAACTCGACACGACAGCCGCCAAAACGCATGTAGTTGCACATCATTCTTGAGCCGGTGAGCGATTCGAAAAGGTCGAGTATCTTTTCGCGTTCGCGGAAAGCGTACATCAGCGGCGTACCGCTGGCGCCCATCTCCTGCGTCAGAAACCCGATCGTGGCGGTGTGATTCACCAGACGTGTAAGTTCCGCAGTGATAATGCGGATGTACTCGGCGCGTTCTGGAACTTGTAACCCGGCGAGCTTTTCGACGGCGAGCGCGTAGGCCCAGTTGTTGGTAAGCGAACAGATGTAGTCGAGCCGATCGGTATACGGCATCGAGGCAAGATAGCTGACTGACTCGGCGATCTTCTCGTGGTTGCGATGCAGGTAGCCGAAGACGGGCTTCAGCTTCACGACCTGTTCTCCGTCGAGCACCACATCCATGCGGAAGACGCCATGCGTTGATGGATGATGCGGTCCCAGAGCAATTTCCAGCAGTTCATCCTGACCGCCGCGAGCGGCAGGATCGTCGTGCATCTCTTCCTCTACCCGCGCTGTGGTCATGCTCATCATGGTTTACTCAGGCTGCCCCATGGCATGCTGCTTCGCCTTGGTCAAAACCTTATCGTGTGCTGTTGGTTCATATTCGTAATCGTCGGGTTCGACGTAATCCCTGCGCATGGGATGATCTTCGAATTCATCCCACATCAGGATGCGGCGCAGATCAGGGTGGCCGTCGAAGATGATTCCATAGAGGTCGAAGATTTCGCGCTCCTGGAACTCGGCGCTTCGCCAAACTGGGGTAAGCGAGGGCAAATGGACTCTGTCCGTGCGGTTCTCTGTGCGCAGCCGAAGCACGACAGGGCCGTGCTTCCTCTCCATGGAATACAGGTGATAGACAGCTTCGAGATATCCGCGAGAGTGCTCTGTTTCAAGCCAGTCCACACCGGTGACATTGGAGCAGTAATCGAGCCGCAGCTCTGCATCGTCGCGCAGAAACGTGGCTGCCTCCACCGCGTGGGCAGAATCGAGGAGCAGGGAATGCTGTCCTGAGGGGCTGCTGTCGAGGATGATCTCCGGGTGGCAACCGGGCACAGAGGCTTCGAGCCTGGCCTTAATCTCCTCGAGCATTAACGTCTCCTGCCCCGCATGAATCGACATTGTTGAGAATGCGAAAGACGTCAGGGTTGTTCGGCGGCTCCAGATCATGCGCGCCGAACCGCGGCACGACAAATTCGCTGGGCGCTTCCGGATCCAGATGCCGCGGTCTGCCTTCGCCTGTCAGTGTTTGACCTGCGATCTTTTTCTGCAAGGTCATGAACGCATCAATGAGGGCTTCGGGACGGGGAGGGCATCCGGGAATATGTACATCGACGGGAATGTAGCGGTCGATGCCCTTCAAAACGTTGTACCCCTGCTTGAATGGGCCACCTGAGATGGCGCATGCGCCCATGGCGATCACGTATTTTGGCTCTGCCATCTGGTTATAGAGGCGCACCACCTGAGGGGCCATCTTTTTGGTCACGGTGCCGGAGACAATGATCAGGTCAGCCTGACGAGGAGAGGCTCTGAACACTTCGGCGCCAAATCGCGCCAGGTCGTAACGCGCCATGCTTGTTGCAATCATTTCGATGGCGCAGCACGCGAGACCAAACGTCATCGGCCACACGGAGTTCTTCCGGCCCCAGTTGTAGAGCTCTTCGAGAGTCGTTGTGACGATCCCTTGTTTGCTCAATTCGATTCTGAGTTTCTGGTCCATCGCGATCCTGTGCCGTCCTGTTTCTTCGACGTTCCGCACTTCTGCCTGATCGTCATACCCAGGTCAATACGCCCTTCTGCCATGCCCATACGAGTCCTTCGACCAGCAGGAGCAAGAAGACCACCATGGCGATGGAGGCCCCCACGCTTAGACCGCTGAATGATACGGCGAACGGCAGAAGGAAGATCGCTTCTACATCGAAGATCAGAAAGATGATCGCGTAAAGGTAATATTCCGGGCTGAAGGGTATCCAGGTGGTGTCCTTTGCCTCCAGACCGCATTCATACGTGGAGTTTTTGTACGGTCCTGGTTTGCGCGGAGAGAAGCTCTTTGACCAGAGCCACGCAAGTAGGAGCGGAGCGATCGCAAAACCTGCGGCGGCGATCGCAAGGACCACGATGGGAAGGTAGCCGCCGAAGACCGGAGGATTCATAAACACCTGAGCCGGTAAATGTTATCAACCGAACCTATCGCTCGAAACAGTTATGCAACCTGATTCTCCATCATCATTTCGACAAATCAAGGTATCAATTGAAGTACAACGCGTCAAAAACGATGGTTCCCGCAGCGCGACGCCTCAAGCCGAGCTTGGGAACGTATATGGTATTGTGGCTTCGTGAAACTCCCAGCTTCCATTAAAGGAGGGAGAACTACTCATGGCGGCAGAACACGTCGAAGGCGGGACCCAAACTGAAACAGAGATGCCTCGGCAGTCTCCGCAGCGGAACATCGTCAACGACTTCAGCATTCAGGTCGCGACGGTAAACGGATCAGGATCCCAATCAGCCAACCTGGTATTGCTGCGGTCAATCTTCCGGATGGGAATTCCGGTCAGCGGCAAAAACCTCTTTCCTTCCAATATTGCCGGCCTACCCACCTGGTACACGATCCGCGCCAGCAAAGATTCATATATCGCTCGCAAGAAGGAGATCGACATCCTGATTGCGATGAATCCGGAAACATGGCAAGAGGACATGCTGTCGCTGCCGGCGGGAGCAGCAGCGATTTATGAAGAGTCTGCCAATCTCCAGCAGCTCCGGAGCGATGTGGCCTGCTATCCGGTGCCGTTTGACAAGCTGACCGCTGCAGTCTGTCCTGAGGCGAAGCTGCGCAAGCTGGTCAGGAACATGGTCTACGTTGGCATCGCCGCGCAGCTTCTGAAGATGGATCTCGTCGCCGTCGAAGCCGCCTTGCGTAAGCAATTTGCCAAGAAGGTTAAAGCTGCAGACCTCAACTGGGCGGCGGTCCAGGCAGGCTACGAGTATGCCTCGGCGAACTTCACGAAGCACGATCCCTTTGTTCTCGAGCCGATGAATGAGACCGCAGGGAAGATCATTATCGACGGAAATACAGCGGCTGCACTTGGATGTGTTTTCGCTGGCTGCACAGTGGCGATGTGGTATCCGATCACGCCGTCGTCATCGCTGGTCGAAAACTTCATCGATCTCGCAAAGCGTTACCGCATAGAAGACAATGGCAAGGCAACTTTTGCAGTCGTGCAGGCTGAAGACGAACTGGCGGCAATTGGCGCCGTGCTTGGAGCTGGCTGGGCCGGCGCGCGCGCGATGACGGCGACATCCGGGCCGGGTATATCGCTTATGGCAGAGTTTGCCGGGCTCGGCTATTACGCCGAGCTTCCCGGAGTGATTTTCGATATACAGCGCACGGGGCCGTCGACCGGTCTCCCGACGCGCAATCAGCAAGGCGATCTGCTCTCTGTCGCGTTTCTGTCGCATGGAGACACAAAGCACGTCATGTTGATTCCAGGCAATGTCAGAGAGTGCTACGAGATGGCGCAGGTGGCGTTCGATCTCGCGGAGCAATTGCAGACGCCTGTTTTCGTCATGTCTGATCTCGATCTGGGAATGAACAACTGGATGTCCGACCCATTTCCTTACCCTGACAAGCCGTTGAACCGAGGTAAGGTGCTGAATGCGGAGGATCTGAAGAAGCTGGGCGGCTTTGCCCGCTATAAAGATGTCGATGGTGATGGCGTGGGCTATCGCACATTGCCGGGGACTGACCATCCGCTTGCGGCCTACTTCACGCGCGGCTCAGGCCACAATGAGAAGGCCCAATACACTGAGCGGCCGGACGACTATCTCAACAATATGGAGCGGCTGGCAAAGAAGTTCGAGACCGCTCGCTCGCTCGTCCCGCGGCCCGAAGTCGTGCAGACGGGCAAGGCGAAGATAGGGCTGATTGCGTTTGGGACCTCTGATTTTGCAGCGCGTGAGAGCCGCGATCAGATGCACAAGGAATACGGGATCGAGACGGACTATCTTCGACTTCGCGCCTATCCGTTTACGAGTGAAACCCATGATTTCATAGCCTCGCACGAGCGGGTGTACGTGGTTGAGCAGAACCGCGACTCTCAGATGTTGAGCCTGCTGAAGCTGGATATAAAGGCTGAGGATGTTGTCAGGCTGCGCAGCATCCGCCACTTCAATGGGCTGCCGATTGACGCGCGGTCCATCACCGACGATCTTGTCACGCAGGAAGGCGTCTAATGGCAACGACTCCAGCTACATCCAATCCAGTGGCGCCGAAGCCGGCAGTCAAGACAAACAGAATCGGGCTTCAGGTTCTTGATTATCGTGGCGGCAAGACGACGCTTTGCGCTGGCTGCGGCCATAACGCGATCTCGGAACGTATCATCGATGCCTGCTATGAGATGGGAGTTCAACCCGAACGGCTGATGAAGCTTTCCGGCATCGGCTGCTCCTCGAAGAGCCCGGCCTACTTCATGAGCCGATCTCACTCGTTCAACAGCGTTCATGGGCGCATGCCTTCGGTTGCGACAGGAGCCCTGCTGGCCAACCACACCATGAAGGCGTTGGGGGTGAGCGGCGACGGAGACACCGGCTCCATTGGTATTGGGCAGTTTGTACACATGCTCCGCCGCAATCTCCCGATCATCTACATCGTTGAGGACAATGGAGTCTACGGCTTAACGAAGGGACAATTCTCCGCGACTGCAGATGTTGGGTCAAAGCTAAAGACCGGGGTGATCAACGATCTGCCGGCGATCGATCTCTGCGCCCTTGCGATTCAATTAGGAGCTACATTCGTGGGGCGGTCCTTCTCGGGTGACAAGAAGCAGCTGCTTGCGATGCTGAAAGCGGCCATCGCGCACAGCGGCACGGTCGTGCTCGATGTCATTTCGCCCTGCGTCACGTTCAACGATCACGAGGGCTCTACTAAAAGCTACAAATACATGCAGGAGCATGAAGAGGCGATCTCCGAGGTCGGCTTCGTGCCTTACTTTCAAGAGATCGACGTGGAATACGATCCAGGCACGACGATCGACGTGAGAATGCACGACGGTAGTCATCTACGACTGCGCAAGCTGCGTGAAGACTTCGACCCTGCGGATCGTGCGGGGGCGATTTCCGCATTGATGGCCGCACATGCAAATGATGAAATCCTGACCGGTATCTTCCATGTGAACACTGCGAAGCCTACCTTCACCGAGTTGTTGAACCTGGTCGATGACCCTCTGGCCACCTTGCCAGATGCGCGTGTGCGGCCGGGCAAGGCGGTGCTCGATGAAGTAATGCAGAGGTTGATGTAGTTTTTGAGTTCGAGGCTGCTACTCGCCGCTGTGTTCCGCTTCCGCATTGGGCTCGGGGTAATCCGTATCGTTGTCCTTCAGCATCTCATCCTGGTCCCGATGTCCGAGCTGACCCGCCATGGAGTTGTGTGAGCGTCGCTTGAGATTATCCTGAACACTATCGTCTTCTACTGCGCCCTTATGCATATCTTCGTCCGGGGTCTTTGCGCGATCCGCCATTGTGGTCCTCCTGAGCCGAGGATGAACGCCACACGATCGGTTCGCCCTTCGGATGTGCAACAAGTCGTCTCTTCCTGAGGTACTTTACTGCTATGGCATTCAAGTTTCAAGGAGTTGATTTCCTCCAATTTGACTCTCTTCTCTCGGACGATGAGCTACTAGTTCGCCGTAACACGCGCGCGTTCGTCGAAGAGAAAATCATTCCCATCATTGAACAGTGCAACCGCGACGGCCGCTTTCCTCGCGAGCTGGTGCGTCCCATGGGTGAACTCGGCTTTTATGGGGCAACGATTGAGGGATACGGCTGCGCTGGAATGAACAACGTCGAATACGGCCTGCTGATGCAGGAACTCGAGCGCGGGGACTCCGGCCTCCGCAGCTTTGTCAGCGTGCAGTCGGCGCTGGTCATGTATCCCATTTCTGCCTTCGGCTCAGAGCAGCAAAAAGACTACTGGCTACCCAAGATGGCTACAGGAGAAAAGCTTGGCTGCTTCGGACTGACCGAGCCAGATTTCGGTTCGAACCCCAGCAGCATGAGGACGCGCGCACGCAAAGATGGCGACGACTACGTTCTCAACGGAGAGAAGATGTGGATTACCTCCGGCAGCATCGCTGATGTTGCCGTTATCTGGGCTAAGGTCGAAGAGCCGGGCGTCGCTCCCGAGAACTGGCGTATTCGCGGCTTTCTTGTTGAAACCGATCGCCCCGGATTTTCCACGCACGATGTGCATGGCAAGTGGTCTCTTCGCGCTTCGGTCACCTCAGGCCTGGCCATGCAGGATGTCCGCGTTCCGGCGGAGAACCTGCTGCCGAAGTCAGATGGGCTGAAATCTCCCTTGATGTGCCTCAGTCAGGCACGGTACGGAATCAGCTGGGGCGCAATTGGCGCTGCTATGGCCTGCTATGACACCGCTTTGCAGTATGCAAAGCAGCGGAAGCAATTTCGTGATCAGCCCATTGCCAGCCATCAACTTGTGCAGGAAAAGCTAACGTGGATGATCACGGAGATCACCAAGGCCCAACTGTTATCGCTGCAACTTGGCCGCCTGAAAGATCAGGGGAAGGCGGCGTTTCAACACATCTCGATGGCGAAGAAGAACAATGTGTGGATGGCGCTTGAGTGCGCACGCATGGCACGAGATATCCTTGGTGCGAATGGCATTGTGGACGACTACCCAATCATGCGCCACATGATGAATCTGGAATCGGTGAAGACCTACGAGGGTACCCACGACATTCACGCACTAATCATCGGTCAAAGTGTCACGGGAATTGCGGCTTACTGACTCGGTAATGGTGGTTGATCCAGTAATGGTGCGCAGAACAACCCAGCAAAGCACTGCATGACAATCCAGATGCAACCCGATCGCGTCGACGGCAGTCCTCCGTGCTGCCTCGGTGCGAAGAGGTATGCGTCAACGAAATGAATTGCTGAACGCCGCTCGTATAGTTGCGCGTTGATGCTGCTTGGTCGTTATCGGCTGACGTGGCCTTTCTCCTTATCTCGGCTCTTGACGGCGCCTTTTCTCAGGTGGTAGAAGTGACCCACCGGTTATCTTACTGAATACATGTTCTGCTAATTGAACAACGCGATTGTGACCAGGAGAGCCACAGAAAACGGAGATATGCATATGACCTTTTCCCATGGTGGTGTGAGGCTGTTGAGGCGTTTTCGTTTCGTAGTGGCGCTATCGGTGTCGGGCTTCATCATCGCCGGTGCAGTTGGGGCGCAAGTGGTGCGCAGTTCGATTACTGGCCGCGTCAGCGATGTGAGCGGGGCAGGAATTCCCGACGCGCAGATGACTATCACCGATCAGCAGACCGGAGTTGCTGCGCATACGAAGACCGACGCGACCGGGAACTACACGGTGCCGGAGCTCGACCCTGGGGTGTATTCGATTAGGGCAGAGAGACAGGGATTTACGACGGAGACTGAGACCGGTGTCCAGGTTCTGGCGCAAGTGACGGTGCGCGGCGACTTGAAGATGAAGGTTGGCTCAGTGTCGGACACGGTGCAGGTGTCTGCCGAAGCGCAGCTGATTGATACTGAGAATGGAACGATTCAGACTCCGATTACGACGACGCAGCTCAAAGAGTTACCGACGGCGATCCAGGATATAGATAGTTTTCTCGTTCTGGCCGCGGGTGTGGGCCGCGCAACCTTTAACTCGTCGCCGCAGATTGCCGGGAGTACGCACTGGGGCGCGGACAATTTCACACTGAATGGTGTGAGTGTGAATGACCCCGGCAACGGCGGCGGGTCGTACTCATTCGGGTTGGGCGGCGTTAACCTTCCGGCGCTCAGTTCGCTGCAGGAGGTGAACATCGGCGGTATCGGGATGGATGCGCGTTACAGCCGAGTTGTGAACGTACAGATGGTCACGAAGGCGGGTACGAACCGGTTTCATGGCGACGCATATGAGTATCTCGAGAACACGATCCTGAACGCGAATACGTTTGTAAACAACGCGGCAAAAATTCCGCGGCCTCCGTTCCACCGGAATGAATTCGGTGGCGATGTCGGCGGTCCGATACTTAAGAACCGCGCGTTTTTCTTCTTTGATTACGACGGTCTGCGGCAGAATGTGCCGGTGGTCGTGCAGGACAACCTGCCGACGGCAGCCGAGAAGCAGGGGAATTTCGGCGCGCTGTGTGCGACCTACAACGCGAACGGCGTATGCACTGCCAGCGGCGGCGTGCAGCTTTACAATCCGCAAAATGGTCAGCCATTTGCGAATAATGTGATTCCCGGAACCATGATCACCTCGCAGGCGCAGGCACTGCTAGCGTTTTTGCCGAACCCGACGGATCCGACTTCGCCGGGGCTTCCGCAGGGGACGAAGATGGCCAACGGGGTGGCAGAGCAGTACAACTACACCACGACAGTAGCGCAGGTGTTCGACGTAAACAAGTGGGACCTGCGGATGGACTATCACGTGTCAGATCATGACTCGTTGTTTGGTGTCTACTCGCACTCCGTGGGTCTGCCGTGGTTCGATCCGTTGGGAACGCCATCGACCTTCGGCAATGGCCAGAACTACGGCTATAAGACGTATACCTTGAGCGGAACGGAGATTCACACGTTCGGAGCGAACACGACGAACTCGTTGCGCGGAGCATGGTTTGATCATGAGAGCATTCGCAGCGGGCAGAACGCACAGTTCAATCCGTATTCGATCTTTACGAACCTCACGTCAAGCAATAATCGCGGCCTGCCCACGATGACGACGACCGGGTACACATCCATTGGCGATATTGGGCTGGGGGATTACACGCACGAGTACGACATTGAGATCACCGACGACTTCACGCATGTGATCGGGCGGCACACTCTGCAGGCCGGCATCGACGAGACGGGCTTCAAAATCTACACTCCAACCGGAGGTTTCGGCCCGCTGGGAACGTTTACCTTCAACGGCACGTGGACGGGCAATGGAGGATGGCCGGGACAGCCAACCTCGATCGGCAATACCTTCGCGGATTTCCTGCTGGGCGATGCGACCAGTGCAACGACCGGTTCAGCTTCGCCGACGACGGATACGTACAGCCGCGACTGGGAATTCTATGGTCAGGATGTATGGCAGGTGGCGCCGAGCCTCACTATCAACTATGGACTGCGTTACATGTATCAATCACCCTGGAATACGAAGGGCAATCTCGCGACGTACTTCAGCTTTGATCAGAACAAGCTGGTGCTTCCCGAAAACTCGAGCACACCGACGCAGCCTGTGGGAACGATTGCGGCGCAATTCAATGCATATCCGTTCACTACGACTCAGGCGCTCGGACTGCCGATTACCTTTTATCAGCCGGATCGCACCAACTTTGGGCCCCGCGTGGGCTTTGCGTGGCGCCTGACGCAGAACAACGACACAGTTCTGCGCGGCGGATACGGTATGTACTACAACTTCAACGCGGGTTATATCGGATTCAACCAGAACATAAAGAATCCGCCGTGGGGCGGAAGCGTTGTATACAACTCCGCGAAGCCCTCCAAGCCTGCGACTCCGTATCTGCCAGACATTACATTCAACGCTCCATTCCCTACAAGCCAAGCTGGTGCTCCGGCAGCGCACCCGACGGTTTACGCAATGAACTCGGACTTCAAGAATGCGCGGATTCAGCAGTTCAATCTGACTGGAGAACACCAATTTGCCTACAACTGGAAGCTGCGCATGAGCTACGTGGGCAACCGCACCACGGACCTGCCAATCACTGTGTGGAACTCGAACATCCCAGTCGTGCAGCAACCGACGCAGCCGCTGCAAAATGAGCGTCCTTACCAGCCGTGGGGCCCGATCGATACAACGAATAACGAGAACATCTCAAATACCGATCAGCTCCAGGTAGAAGGACTGCACCAATTCGCGAAGGGCTTCCTCGCGCAGGGTCAGTATGAGTGGACTAACTGCCGCGACATCGCACATCCGACGGGCGAGGGTCCGCAGATCGTTAACCAGCCGCGGCTCGATTACGGTAACTGCCCGTACCTCGCGCGGCATACGTTTGTGGCGAATTACGTTTTCGATCTGCCGTTTGGCCGCGATCGCCACTGGCTGAAGAAAGGCGTATTGAGCGAAGCCGTGGGCGGATGGACTCTTTCCGGTGTCACTACGTATGAGACAGGGCCATCATTCTCGGTGGGGTATGTGGTTCCTTCAACTTACCCGGGCTGGATTGCGGGTCGCGCAAATGTGATTCCCGGAGCGAGTATCTATACGCACAACCATGCACATTCGTCGACGGCACAGTGGCTCAATCCAGCGGCTTTCGTATCGCCGGCCCCGGGGCAGTGGGGCAACTCGCCACGCGATGGTTACTGGGGTCCGGGCTATTGGAACTATGACATGAGTTTGCTGAAGAATTTTCCGATCCGCGAAGGACAGGTGTTCCTGTTCAGGGCGGACTTCCTGAATGTGTTCAACCATACGAACTGGGACGGTGGCGGGACCTCGATTGGCGGCACGTCGGCACCCGTTGTCGCCAACGTTAGCGAAACCCAAAATGGTGGCGCGGCTGTCAACAACTTCGGCGATGTAACGACCGGCGAAGGAAGCCGGGTGATTCAATTATCTGCGCGCTTCACGTTTTGATTCCGGCCGGTGCGGGCTTTGCTCGCACCTCTTTTTAGAGCAAGAGCACGAACGATCATTGGCGACGCAACCATGCTGCCTGACAATGGTGGTGGAGATCAGCAGGTCCGATGAGCGGAGCCAGGAGACAGTTTCCACTAACAACCTCCGATCTGGTGATGATCGGAGGTTACCTGCTACTAGTCCTCCTGGTGGGCCTCTATTATCGGCGCAGGATGCATTCGGCCGAAGACTATTTCGCCGGCGGTCATCGCGTGCCGTGGTGGCTGGCGGGGATCTCGCACTACATGTCGAGTGCTAGCGCGCTGGCATTCGTTTCCTACTCACAGATCGGGTACACGTATGGTTTTACGGCGATCAGCCTTATCTGGGTTGCCGTGCCTGGCTGCCTCGCCGGGGCGTTTATCTTTGCACGGCAATGGAGACGTGCTCGGGTAGTGACGCCGGTGGAGTTTATGGAACGGCGATTCAGTCCGTTTGTGCGGCAACTGCTGGCGTGGGCCGGCATTCCGACGAAAGTGGCCGAGGACGGGCTGAAGATATTCGCGACGAGTACATTCCTAGCGGTGGGCCTGGGAATTTCCGTTGCCTGGTCTGTCATCATTTGCGGTGTCATCACAATCGTCTATACGTTCCTGGGTGGCGTGTGGGCGCTTATGGTCACCGACTACATTCAGTTTCTGATGAAGACGCTGGCGCTAATTCTGCTCGTACCTCTTGCTGTGTGGGCGGCGGGTGGGGTACATCATGCCCTTGCTGTCATGCCGCCGGGATTCCTGCGCATGACCAACGGCCCATATAACTGGATTTATCTAGCCGGCTGGGCAGTAATGCTGACTATCACGCTGAATGGCTCGTGGTCGCTGGCGCAGAAGTTCTACTCGGTGAAGAACGAGCGCGACGCTTCAAAGGCAGCGTACTTCTCAGCGTTTCTGTACCTGATCGGCGGCCCGCTCATGATCCTGCCTGCGATCCTTGCGCGGACTTTCCTGCCGGATCTGATTGCGCAGCGTAAGACCACAGACGTTTATGTGCTGCTGGTGCTCAGGTTGCTGCCCGCAGGTATGGTGGGCATTATCGTTGCAGCGATGCTTTCGGCGACCATGGCGACGGTCAGCTCGGACTTCAGCGCGATCGCCAGCGTTTTGACAAAGGATGTCTATCAGCGCCTGATTCGGCCGGATGCAAGCGATCAGCGAATGGTGAATATCGGGCGCCTGATCACGCTGCTGGTCGGTGGCACCTCGCTTGGGATTGGGTTATTCATAGCGCGCGGTGGCGACCAGTCACTCTTCCACTTAATGGTGCTGCTGGCAAGCGCCTTTATCGCTCCGTCGTTCGTGCCGCTCATGGCGGCGCTGGTATCGAAGAAGCTGAACTGGCAGGGCGTTGTGGTCGGATACTTTCTTGGGCTTACGATGGGCCTCACGCTGCTCGGTATGCGCACATGGTATTTCCCGAAGGGACACTGGCCCTGGATGGCGCAGAACTATGATGGAGCGTCGGTGCTCGTCAATACCGGGGTGACGATCTTCGGAATGGTGATTGGCACGTATCTATTCGGCGAGAAACGCGTTCAACAGGAAAAGTACGATGGGGTTTTCGCAAGCGTCGGACCGGCTATTGTGCAGGTGGCCGGACAGAGGATGGAGCAGACGAAAGTGATTGCATTCGCAGGCGCATCCGTTGGCTCGCTGCTGTGCATCGCGGGACTCCTTGCAGCCTCGCGCGGTGCGCGGGAGATCGATCTGGCACTAGGCGCAGCGTTGATTGGGATGGGCGTCTACCGTGCCCGGCGTGCGCAGCAGATCGCCGCCGCGGAGTCGAGTGCGTCGGTCGATGTGCCTCAGGCGTCGTGAATCGTAGCGCGGGAGAGTTGATCGTCTTCGATGCTAGCTGTTCGACCAGCTCAAGATGTCATCGTCCGGCTGTTTGATCCGCACGGTTTCTCCATCACGCGCGAGCGATTCGTGGATTGCCTCGAGTGCCGCCGTAACCTGGCGGCCATCGAAGCCGGAAACTTTCGGCGTGTGGTCCGCAAGAATCGCGCGGGCGAAATCTTCCAGGCACGAAGGGAATGCTCCGCGCACGCGGCCGAAGATGTCGGCGCTGAGGAAGTTCTTGGGATAGCTGAACGACTTCTCTGTGCTGACCTCCAACGATTCGCATTTGCGATCCAGTAGCACGGTGCCAGCGGAACCGACCAGCTGGATGTAGGAGTCCACGTTCGTAGGAAACGTGTTCGGGTAGATCCAGCCGGATTCAAACGTAACGAAGGCGCCATTCGCGAACTTTACCTGCGCCTGGATCATGTCATAGGTGGGCACGCCACGCGCGAGCAGAAATTCCTTGCGACCATAGGCGCGCGCTTCGAGCGGTTCACTGCCGAGGAACCAGCGCACGAGGTCGATGTCGTGCGAGGAGAGCAGCCACGCAGACGTTGTTTCGCCCGCCCATCGAATGTTCTTTGTCGAGACGACGATGGTATCGTTCTTGCGCGCGTAGCCACCTATGGGAACGCCTATCTCACCCGACGAGATGGTGCTGTGTGCTGTGTTGTACGAAGATAGCCAGCGATGATTGAACGCCACTTGGATCTTTCGGTTTTTCTGATGCGCCAGCCGCAACAGGATGTCGGCTTCCTTCACGTTCGTTGTAAACGGCTTTTCAACAAAAATGTGTCGACCGCTTTCAAGCGCAGCGTGTGCGAACTCGAAGTGCCAATTGTCAGGTGTGGCGATGACGATAGCGTCGAGATCGTCGCGCTCGAGCATCTTGCGGTAATCAAGGTAGCCGGGTATGGAGAACTCCGCTGAGACTTGCTCTACGACCTCCTGCCGGCGCGCGCTGAACGCAACGACGCGAGTCAGATGGCACTCCATGAAAACGCGCATGGCAAGCCGCGCCATCTTTCCCATGCCAATAATGCCGATTCGGAGTTCGTCCATGATGGTTCCCTTTCCTTGGATGAAGCAAGTGATCTCGCGACTCGGACTTAGGCTTCGCCTGAGATTTGCAGAAACTTAAATCGTAAGGCTTCCCTGTTTTTCGTTACTGAATAGACACATGATGCTCCTCGTCACCTGAGAGCGGCACGACAATCATATTGTCGCTGTAGCGGACCGGAATCGCTTTGCCGTCAACAGTGACAGACCGTGCGGAGTTGTCGCCAGCAACTTGAAGGGTCGTGCTCTTCGCGGCAAAGACGTGAAGTTCGAGCGCTGAGCCGGAGCGCTGCCACAGGATGTCAGCAGGGTCATTGGAGCGAAGAAAGGGGTGCCCCCTCTCTTGTATTTGGCTAGCAGCGATTGCGAGATACGAATCGGCGGAGTTTTGCGCAAGTGCATCGCCGTCTGTAGAAAAGGCTCCAAGAACGAGCGCTCCCGGATGCGAGCGAAAGAGAATGCGCGGCGGTTCGTTCGCGGCAGTCGCAGCGAAGCCGACGGCGTTATCTGAGTTCAAAGGTTTCAACGCGTTCTGTAGTGTTGGATTGCCGCGAATGAAAGTTGTGCCGGCAAGAAATTGCGCGGTCGTGGTTTTCCAGGATGAAAGCTGAATCTCCTGCCGTGGTTTGATTTGCTGATGATCGAGGTCAGTAAATAGCGTGGACGAGATGGGTTCCTGAGCGACCGTCCAGGTCGCATTGCCACCGGTGGCGGATATCAAAGCAGCAGCGGTCTTCGTTTGAAAGATGGCCGATGAGCCGTTGGTTGTCACTCCCGATTCGGCAGGAGCGTGCAGCAGAAACGAGAATACGTGGGGCGCGGGGGAGCGGACGCGGTCGCGCACGATTAGAACACCTGGTTTGAGGAAGAAGAACTCGCGTTCATAGTGCTCGAGCACGCCGTCGTATGCGTCGGTGAGGTCAGCGGCGAGATAATCAATCCCGCCAGCCAGCAAATGTGAGGTGAAGTGTGGGGCGGGGAAACCGGGCCAGAAACGGCTGGCAATTGCTGTTTGGCTGAAAGCATTCCCGTCCACGAGCAAAGTGTTGTGCCCGGCCGATTGGCTGAAGTAGTCGGCGTAGCGCGGGTCGGTGTAGTAGTTCGTGTATCCTGCTTCGTCGATCAGTGTTGTGCCGAACGCCGCGACCTGGAAGCTGCCCTCGTCGGCATGCTGATGGTTGAACCAAGGGCCGACGCGCAGAGAGATGATGGTTGCATCGTCACTCCATCCACTGCGCAGTGCGGCACTTCCACGAAGCGGGAAGATGCGCGAAGTTGGAGGCGGCGTAAATGACTGCGCAGGTTTGGAGCAACAGACAAGGTCGATGGGACCGAGGCGTTCCTCGAGCAAGTGACCGTTATGACTGGTCTCAACAGTCTGCATCAAATCGAGGTTAGTTCCCGTGTCATAGAGCGCTCGCAGCTCAGGAATACCGCTGGTTGCCGCGCCCCATGCGAACCCAGGCAGGCCGGTGAGATGACCGTTGAAATCCCCGGTGTCAAGCTGCAGGCCTTGCCTTACGGTTACGTAGTATGGCCACCAAAAGCCGTCGATCATCCGCTCGCTGCCGGCGGGATGAATCCCAAGTGCATTGAGTGAGCTCATGCCCCAGCTGATGCCCTGCATTGCGAAGTTTTCGTATCCGTAAGGCTCAGACTCACTGCCATCACCGGAGAAGAGCCCATGGAGCAGCTGCTCGTAGGCGAACTCCAGTTTGGCAAGCGCGGGACCCTCACGTTCGCGCCAGTTGGGAGTATCGCCCGCCACTGCCACAGCTGCTTCAATAGCGCCGCCAACGGAGTTAGCCATCCAGTTGCTCGCGGCAATGGGATCGCGATTGTATGAGAAGTATTCATTGACGGCCGGCTGAATAACGCATTTCCAGAACGCGTCGGCGGTCTTCTCTTTCTCGGGCGAAGTGAGCTCCGGCCCGATGAGGTCATAACCAAATGCGACTCGCTGCGCAATGACACCGACTTCGTAGTAGGTATAGAGGCCGTGCTGCTGGAAGCGCGGCGGAACCCACGTGGGCCATTGCATCATCGCGTCCAGCGCCCTGCGTGCGGCCGTTAGCGCGGCTTTATTGCCGTTGAGGCGGTAGTCGAGTGCATTGTAGGCAATGGCGTCGGCGTAGTCTTCGACGAGTTCCACATAAGGCTTGAGCTGCGCCGGCTCGGTGGGTCCGATGCCACGACCTGACGGCATGAGAGCGATGTTGTCACCTGCCTCAGGGTTGAACGCGATCTTTGTCGCGAGTGTCTCGGCGTGTTGATGGATCTGTCTCCGGAGGTCAGCGTAGCGAGATTCAGTGTGCAGTTCTTCGAGCCTATTCGCCGAAAGAAGCACCCGAGGATGGGGTGGAATGGATCCGAGTACGAGGAACCGGAAGCTCGTGCGCGCGGAGCCCTGTGCGATTTCAGCCTTCCATAGTCCCGGCTGAGCTGCTGCATTGAGGGACAGGGAAGCCGCAGCTGTGCCCGCGGGGACGTCCTGCGACCCTGCGTTTGCGCCCGTTGGATCGTAGAGGCTGATCGTCGCGGGCAGGGAAGGAAATACGCGTTCGATTTTTAGGGCGCCGCTCGGCGACAGTGTGATGTCGGCGACTTGAGAGCCGTCGACGGTCGCGTCGAGCTTCGGACTTGCGAGCACAACCTCCGGAGCGCGCTCTGCGTGAAGCTCGAAATTCTCAATCAGCCAGCGCGATTTGGAATACAGCGGCGGGTGTTCGAGTCTTCCGCGGAGGATGATTGCCACGATAGGCGTCGCGGTCGCGAGATGAAGCTGTGCGCCTGTGATTGCCAGGTTGTGCTCGCCGTTGCCTCCAGGGAGCGGCGTCGTGTGGCGATGACCGTCAAGGCCAACGAAAATGAGCTCGGGTTCCGCAAGAGCGGCACTCAGATCAAGACGATAGCGCACTACTAAACGAGTGCGTGCGTCTGCAGTGAAGCAGAGCGGGCGGATAAAACCGAACCATGACGTGGGCTCGCCGTGTGAATTGAAGTTGTGTTGCAGAGCCGTTGTTTCTCCGACTTTCACGGTATACAGCGTCGGGTCGTATCCGATGTCCTGCGCGAGCGGAAAGCTCATCCAGCCGGAGAAGCCGCCGCTCCAGTCCGCATGAAAAATCCAGGGTGCGAGTGCAGAGGAGACGGAGTGCGTTGCACCGCAGGCAAGCAGCGGCGCAAGTAGCAGACTCACAAGCAGTGTTGCGGCGCGTTGCGGCGTTGTCGATCGCATGACTAGGGCAGGAAGTAGCTGCGCGAAAAACTCCGTACAATATGTAGAACAACAAGACGATATATAAAACGCATTTCAAGTTCGAGTCAATGAAGCATTGCCTCAAGGCGCAAGAGAGTGAGCATGAGGTGACGGGGGTGATGGTAGTTCTCGATGCGCTTTCCAAGAAGGGAGAACTGCTCGAACGTTGCCTGCCGTCCGGTCTGGTACATCCAGATGGGAGAACCGTGTGCTGTGAGCGGGAATGTGCGGCGGACGTAGGCATGCATGCCGGTAAAGAGTTTGGCGGCCCAGGGCTCGCCAAGACGATCATAGATATAGAGAGCATCAGTCAGCGTTTCTTCCTGCGCCCAGAGCAGTTTCGTCAGTACATAATCGTTTTGATCGACGTTGCGCAGAGTATGGAACACGCCGTTATACACGGGATCTCGGGCGACCTCGGCATGACGATGAAAGCGATCGGCAATCGTGCGAAGCATTGTT
This sequence comes from Acidobacteriaceae bacterium, assembly GCA_035944135.1. NCBI lineage: Bacteria > Pseudomonadati > Acidobacteriota > Terriglobia > Terriglobales > Acidobacteriaceae > Acidobacteriaceae bacterium. The sequence continues at coordinate 1,534,869 of DASZBM010000002.1, read as the reverse complement.
TCATCGTGCTGTCGCGTCGCCTCGTCGAGCAGCATCCACGTTATCTCCAGCGTGTTGCCGAGGTTGACGAGCTGATCGTAGGGCGTGCCGGGCAGGGAAGCATCATGCTGCAGCAGCTCATTGTTAAGGCGATAGCGAGGGTTGAAGTGATGCTCCAGCACGATCGAGGCACAGCGTTTCGCGAACTGATCAAAATACGGATCCGGATCGGCGGCGAGAATCTGTGCTGCCGACCGCAGCATGATCATGGCGCTGCCCATGATGCGCGCGCCGGGAAGCGGCGGAGCATTTTCGCCGAAGTAAGTGCGGCCAACGGCCGGATTGTAGGTCGGACGGTCGTATGCCTCGATACACTTGCGGAGCAGGCGCTTCGCGCGATCTAGATATTCCTGCTTGCCTGTCGCCTGTGCGTACGCGGCGAATCCTTCGGCGATGCCGACGTCGGTAGGGATCAGCTTGCCTGAGGGCCCGGCGGGCGAGCCGTCACGATGAATGGTGTTGCACCAGAACGTGTCGTCAGGCGGCTGAGATTTTTCCAGCAATTCGGCGCTGCGGCGCGCCACCTCAAGATAGCGCGGATCACGCCCAAAACGCAGATAGAGAGTGGAGTAAACCCACATGCCGCGGCCTTCAAACAGCGGTTCTTTCTCGTAGTCCACATGCGTGCCGTCGAAGTCCGTATTGCATAGAAAGCCACCGTACTCACGGTCGATCACGTGTTGTTCCATGAAGGGCAGCCAGTCAACGAACAAATCGCGATGGTACATCACGTGAAGCTCGGACAGCGTATGGCCGAGAGGCGGTTGCTGTTGCGAGCTGGTGTGTTGTGCGCCAGCAGTCACACCCGGCACAAGAGCGGGCGCGAACTGCGCGGCTCCCGCTGCGGCGGAGCGAAGAAGGAACTGCCGTCTCTTCATGGTTCGCAAATAACTCCAAAGAACAGATGGCTGCGGCGATGCGGCGAAGGGCGGCTATCGTGGAGATTAATCTTACGGCCTGCGGAAGCGATAGACATGCACCTCGTCCGGTCCGAACCAGTCAGTGAAGGCGCCGTCCGCGACCTGCACGTGGCGCGGCTCCTCGAAGAGTACTTCGCCGTCAGTGATGCCGGCGGGCAGGCCAGAAAAACTGACCTGTACCGTTTCGCCTTCTCGCTTCGCTGCAAGCAGGTAAATGTAGTTGCCAGATTGGCGAACAAGGTGCTCGAGCGCCGGTCCGCCGCTGGACTTAATCGCGAGCGTTGAGTTTGGCGCGATGAGCGCAGGATAGAGCGGGCTCGCGGGACTCAACTCGTCCAGTACAGGACGCAGCACGCGGTCGTAGAACGTCCAGTTCCAACCGAGCGCTGCGTCGCGCTGGTTGAGGCACTGCGGCAATGTGCCACCGAAGTACAGCAGGGCGCGTGCGCCGTCGATGATCGCCTGATAAGACATGTAGCGTTCCTCTGGAAATGTGGGGAAGCGTAGTGTCCTGCCGGGCTTCGCAACACCGCTCCAACAGATCTGCAGTGTCATCATCACGGGTTCTTTGTAGTCGACGGCCTTGCGCATCTCGAGCGTGTAATCGCCAACGACGCTAAGGTTGCGATTACCGTTGCCGGAGTGGATGCCAGGCGGATAACTGACCGGATAGATGTCGATCGCACCTGCGTCGAAGTACTTCGAATAGGGCTCGAGGTCATCGGCCGTCCCACGCGGTGCCTGCGTCACCCAGACCGGATGGTTAGGATCAAGTTCATGCACCAGGTCGTGAAACGCACGCAGGTGTTCGGCGGGTACCTTGCCCCACTGTGGCTCGTCGATGCCCTTCCAAAGAAAAATCGCGGGATCGTTGCGGTATTTGTTGACGACACGTTGCAGCTCCGCGAACTTTGTTGTGTCGGAAGGTTGCGCATCCTCGAGGTCGCCGATCCAGATGACGATATGCTGACCTTCCCGATCGGCGGCTTTGATCAGCGCATCTAGCTCTGCTTCCTTCGCAGGACCCCACTGGCCTTTTGGGCACTGCCACTGCTGGAAGGTGAAGCCCTCGCGGCGCAACACCGCCATGCCATTGCTGCCGCCCGGATCCTTTGCATCGGCCGGCGGTCCCGCGGTGAAGCCGATGGGGAAGACGGGTTTGCCGTCGACCAAGAACCGACCGTCCGGCTCGGTCGTAACGTGTGTCACTGATGTGAGTGGTCCCTGCGCAGACGCAATCACAGGCGCCAAAAGGATGAGCAATAAAACATTTTTGCGACAAGGCACAGCCCGTTCTCCTTCCAGAGTGTCTAGAACATTCTTGACATCCCTCTCCGCTCACAACTAATATACAGAATCATTGTTCTATATGTAGAACAGGTTCAGAATAGTGTTGTGACGGCATTGTTTCAACGGCTTTTACATGTACGACCACGGTATCGGAAAGGAATAGCTTGTGACACTTGCGATGCTTGGAGGGCCTGCGGTTCGTACCACGCCATTCGCTCCCTGGCCGCAGTACGACCACAGTGAAGAAGAGGCGCTGCTCCGCGTGTTGCACAGCCGCTCATGGGGCGGCTACCACGAAAGCGTAAAGGAGCTTGAGAAGAGTTTCGCTGCGTATCACGAAGTACCGCACGCAGTTGCGTGCTCGAATGGCACGATTGCGATTGAAGTGGCGCTGAAAGCCATGGGGATTGGTCCCGGCGATGAGGTTATCGTTCCGCCGTACACGTTCATTGCTTCGGCGAGCGCGATCATGCTCTGCCATGCAACGCCAGTCTTTGCGGACATTGACCCCGAAACGCTTAACCTCTCCGTTCGGGCTGCAGAGGCTGCGATCACGGCGCGTACGAAGGCGATCGTGGTCGTTCACTTTGGCGGACGCCCGGCTGAGATGGACGCCTTCCAGGCGGTGGCGCAACGGCACGGACTCAAGCTCCTCGAGGACGCCGCTCACGCACACGGCGCGAAGTGGAAAGGCGTGCCCGTCGGTGGCTGGGGAGACGTCGCAACGTTCAGCTTCCAGTCTTTCAAGCTGATCACCGCCGGCGAAGGCGGAATGCTCCTCAGCAAATCTGAAGAGCTGATTGATAAGTGTTGGACCTACTGCAATCAAGGCCGACGCCGTGACGGTGGATGGTTCGATCACTACACGCTGGGCACGAACTACCGCATCACTGGTTTCCAATCCGCCGTGCTATGCGAGCAGCTAAAGAAGATGCCTGCTCAGACCGAGCTGCGCGCAAAGAACGTTGCACGGTTCCGCGAAGGCCTCAAGCATATTTCCGGCATTACACTCGTGGCCGATGACCCGCGCATTGAGCGCCATCCGTACTACCTCCTTACCCTACGCTATGACTCGAAGGGTTTCGCCGGACTGGAGCGCGACGCAGTCATCCGCGCGCTGCAGGCTGAAGGTATTCCCGCCAAGCCAACATATCCCGCGCCGCTGTACCGAAACGAAGTCTTCGCCAGGCACACCGGATCTCTCGCGCGCTGCAGTGGGTGGCACGCCGCGCAGGATTACCAATCGTTGTATCTGCCGGAAGCCGAGCGCGTCTGCAAGGACGGAATCTGGCTAAACCATACGGTCTTTCTTGGAGATGACCGCGACGTGGACGATGTGCTCGAAGGTTTCCGCAAGGTGCAGACTCTGGCGTCAACCGTGCCTGTGCTGGAAGCCATAGGGAAGTCTTAGCTCAGCCCAATTCGATTCACTGTATGTTGCAATGAAAGCTTGCGGCGCCAAACAGCATGGCAATAAGGAGAGCAGATCTTGTCGGAGCGCACCACCCAATCGCTGTTTCAAGAAGCTGCGGATTGGGACCTGTTTGATGTCAACGTGCGACTCGGCTCCTCAGGTGTAAACGGCCAGCTCGCACTCGATGCAGACGGCCTCCTCGCGGAGATGGAGCAGTTTCACATTCAGCGCGCCCTTGTCTCCCACTGGGAGACCGAAGAGTATGACGTCGCACTCGGCAATGAGACGCTCTCGCGAGAGCTGAGACCCCAGATGGTGCCAGTCTGGGGTGCGCTTCCGGACATGAAATCAGTGGAAGCGCTGGCCGCGCGGGAACCCGTCGCGGTGCGGCTGACGCCTTCGTCAGGTCAGCACAACTTTTCGCTGGAGAGCTGGTGCGCAGGACCATTGTTCTCGTTCCTTCAGGAGAGTGGCGTCATTACCTTGATCGTCGCATCTGACGTCGGCTGGTCCGGCGTCGCGACCTTGCTCAAAAACTTTCCACGCCTTCCGCTGGTCTTGCTTGACACCGGCTATCGTGCAGATCGTTATCTATTCCCGTTGCTCGATCGCTATCCAAGCCTGCATTTCGATTCTTCTACCTATCTTGCGCATCGCCAGCTCGAAGCTTTCATCCAGACGCGCGGACCGGAACGTGTTCTCTTCGGCTCCCGATTGCCGCTCTACACACCGGCGTCGGCGCTTGCGGTGCTTTCGAGCGCGCGAATTAGAACCGCAGACCGTCTCGCCGTCGCAGGTGGCAATTTGCGTCGATTGCTTGCAGGTGCGCAGTTTGGAGGTGCACGATGAGGTCGCCGATTCGCATCGCGGACTGCCACGGCCACATCGGCGTGCACCCGGATTTTCCCGCTTACAAGGCCGAGCCGGACGAGATAGTTGCCGTGATGGACCACCTCAACATCGAACTGCTCGCCGTCACCTCAACGCTCGCCTGCTATAACGACTGTCCGCGCGGCAACGCCGAGGTTGCACCGGTGCTCCAGAAGTATCCGAATCGTTTCCTCGGCTATATCACTGTGAATCCGAACCCGCCAGGGCAGGCCGTCGCGGAACTGGAGCGCTGGAAGCACTTTCATCAGCCGCCGCTCATCAAGCTGCACCCGGGAACGCACAAATATCCGGTCACCGGCCCGAACTACAAACCCATCTGGGAGTACGCACACAAACACAATGCGATCGTCCTCGTGCACACGTGGGATTCGGACCCGAACTGTGGCCCGCTGCTGTTTCCGAAGATCGCGAAAGACCATTCCGGCGCGCGTATTCTGCTTGGGCATTCGGGTGTGACATGGCGCGGCTACATGCAGGCGATTGAAGCAGCAGAGGCGGCCGAGAACTTATGGCTCGATCTCTCCGGATCGCAGAACCATCGCCTGATTCTCGAGCACTGTGTCGAGCGCCTAGGCGCAGAGCGTATCCTGTTCGGCTCCGACCTTCCCTTCCTCGAAGCGGCGATGACCATCGGCCGCGTACTCACTTCGCGCATCTCTTATGACGCGAAAGAAAAGATTCTTCGCACCAATTTTCTGCGGATGGTGAACAGACTATGAAATTGACGAACATCCTCAACAATGCCGGCGAGCGCGTGCTCGCGTTGGTTGAAGGCGAACGCGTATACGACCTCTCGAAGGCATCGGGCAACAAACCGGAGTTTGCGTCGCTTGGCAAGTGGCTGCACGGCGGTGAGGCCGCTCGCAAGGCGGCCGACAAGCTGCGCGAACAGCTCATGCGTGATGCCTCCGCAGGTGCACCGCTGAACGAAGCAAAGCTCGCCCCGATGGTTGATTGCGACGCGCGCATCTTTTGCGTGGGATTGAACTACGCTGATCACGCCGCTGAGAACAACCTGCCGCCACCGGAGTCGCCCATCTTCTTCACCAAGCTGACACAGGTGGTCGTGCCGCACGGTGCGGAAGTCCCGCTCCCCGCCCTCTCGAAACAAGTAGATTATGAAGCCGAAGTCGCTGTGATTCTCGGCCGCCGTGCAGACCGGGTCAGTGAGCAGGAAGCCGAAGCCTGCGTCGCCGGCTATAGCATCATGAACGACGTCTCCGCCCGCGACCTTCAGCGACAGGACAAACAATGGTTCCGCGGCAAGAGCTGCAACGGCTTCGGACCGCTCGGCCCTTGGATGGTGACTATCGATGCGATCGCCGATCCGAAGAATCTCGAGGTTAGCCTTCGCCATAACGGCCAGTTGTTGCAGCATTCGAATACAAGCAACCTCGTATTTACGCCCGCGGCACTCATTTCCATCCTCTCGCAGACCCTTGTACTCGAGCCGGGAGACGTGCTTAGCACAGGCACTCCGGCAGGAGTAGGTTTTCATCGCAAACCGCAGGTCTTCATGCAGCCTGGGGACCGCGTGGAGATCGAGGTGGAAAATATCGGCGTACTGGCCACCACGTTTGTAGCGGAGCCGCCTAAGCAATAACTCACGGGTCGTAGCCAAGCGGCCATAGCGTCCTCTCTTTTGAGATCTCACGATTTCCAATTGACAAGCTCGCATGCCGTTGTGTTTTATATGTGGTGCAGCCGTTCTACCAAATGAACAAACGCCTCTTCATCCGCCGATCGAGTGACAACGGCAGGGCTCGCGTGCAGAGCTTCACGATCGAAGCGCGGCCTGAATTTACAGTGCTGGATGCGCTCTTCAACGTACAGCATCAGCAGGACCCCACCCTTGCCTTCCGTTGCTCCTGCCGAGTAGGCATGTGTGGCACGTGCGGCGTGCAGGTCAACGGCGTGTCGCGGCTCGCGTGCAAAACGCGCCTCAGCCAAATAGAAGAGAACGACATCTACCTCTCACCATTGCCGCATTTCAAAGTCATCCGCGATCTCGTCGTATCGTTGGCGCCGTTCTTCGAGCAATGGAAGAAGGTTCTGCCGCGTCTGCGCCCACGAGATGAAAACGGTGAAGAACTGGCTATCATCCCGGCGACCTCCGCTTACACCAAGCACTCAGAAGGCAAGCGCGACTGCCTCACCTGCGGCCTCTGTTTTGCGGCATGCGGCGTGCTTGCCACAAGCAAGCAATATCTGGGCCCCGCAGCTGTCAACAAAGCGCTCCTTCGTGTACTTGATCCGCGCGACACCGCGCAAGCCGAGCGGCTCGACGTGGTCAACGGCTCGCGTGACGGCGTGTGGCGCTGCCATTCGCAGTTTAACTGCGTGACCGTCTGTCCTAAGGGAATCGACCTCGCGAGCAGCATCGGCTTCTTCAAGCGCAACCTTCTGTTCAAGGATAGGAGCCTCGACGCATGACACCGCCGCGCATTTTATTCCGGACGTATGTGGTGCCGTTGATCGGCATGACTGCGTTCTGGATCCAGCGGGTCACGGGTCTCCTATTGCTCTTTTATCTGTTGCTGCATGTGGAAACCGTGCACCATATCAGCGGCGGCCAGGCCTCCTTTGACGGCGCCATGGCCACCTTCCACAACCCGTTCTTCCGCTTGCTTGAGATAGCACTGCTGCTCGTGGTTATCCTGCACGCGCTGAACGGGGTGCGCATCATCATCATCGACGCCGGTGCGCGCAGCAAGCATCACCGAACGCTGTTCTGGACTCTGGCAGTGGTTGGGGGATTGGCGATCTTCATCGCAGGCGCGTTGCCAATGTTTCTGAACTCGGTAGTGAGGAGGTAGAGGCGAATGTCTCGCAACGCATTCGCGTGGTATATGCAGCGCATCACCGGCGCGCTTCTCGTGCCGTTGCTTATCGCGCATTTCTGGGTCGAGCATTTCATGTCCCGTGAATTGTTGCGAGGCGACCTCACGTACACGGCAATACTCACGCGCATCTCGAACCCCGTCTGGCAGGCGATCGACATCGGCTTTCTCCTCATCGCGCTCTATCACGGCCTCAACGGTTTCTATAACATCCTGCTCGACTACGGAAAGATCGGACCGCGCGGCGCGAATGTCGCGCTAACCCTAATCGTAGCTGTGGGTGTGGCGTGGGCTGTCTGGGGCGTGCTGGCATTTCACAATCTATGAAGATCGAGACCCTCAACACGGACATCCTTATCCTCGGCGCGGGCGGTGCGGGGCTGATGGCGGCGCTGCATGCGCATACCCATGCGCCGAAACTCGACATCACGGTTGTGGTTAAGGGACTCCTTGGCCAGAGTGGATGCACCCGCATGGTGCAGGGCGGATACAACGCGGTTCTCAACCCGACGGACTCGTTCGAGCGCCATTTCGAGGACACTGTTCGCGGCGGAGGCTTCCTGAATGACCAGGAACTCGCTTGGTTTCTCGTTACCCAGGCGCCCAAGCGCATCGTAGAGCTCGAAAATCGCGTTGGCTGCATGTTCGATCGCAACAGAGACGGCACGGTACATCAGAAGCCCTTTGCTGGTCAGTCTTTCGACCGGACCGTACATCGCGGCGATCTCACTGGTATCGAGATCATGTCCAACCTCCGCGACTACATCCTCGAAAGTCCCGTGCGCGTACTCGAGGAAACACGCGGGCTCGAACTCCTAAAAGTGGGCAATCGCGTAACTGGCGCACTCCTTCTCGAAAGCCGCACTGGCACTTTCGTCGCGGTGACGGCGCGCGCCGTGTTGCTCGCTACCGGAGGGGGTGCGCGGATGTATCGCATCTCTTCGCCCTCGCTCGAAAAATCCGGGGACGGCATGGCAATGGCATGGCGCGCTGGCGCCGCGTTCAGTGACACGGAGATGCTCCAGTTTCATCCCACCGGCCTCTTAGTGGGTAAGTCGATTGCAACCGGTGGACTCCTCGAAGAAGGTTTGCGCGGAGCTGGTGCGTGGCTAATCAACGGGCTTGGCGAGCGCTATATGGAACGTTACGATCCAAAGCTTGAGCGAGCCACGCGTGACGTGGTTTCACGCTCCAGCTACATCGAAATCATGGCCGGCCGCGGCACCCCGCACGGTGGCGTGTGGATCGATGCGCGCCACATGGGCGAAGCTTTCCTGCTCGAGAATTTCCCTGGCATGGTGGAGCGCTGCGCCGATAACGGCTTCGACCTGCTGCATGATCGCGTAGAGGTTTCGCCGAGCGCTCACTTTCAGATGGGTGGTGTGCACATCGACATCGAGTGTCGCTCCTCGCTCGAAGGTCTTTTTGCCGCGGGCGAAGACGCGTCGGGCGTGCATGGTGCCAATCGCCTGGGAGGCAACGGTGTGGCGGAGTCCATTGTATTTGGAGCGCGTGCCGGTGACGTGATGTCGCAATCACTCCCTGAAGACGTGCGCGCGCGGGTGTCAGAAGCGGAAATCCGAGACATGTGCGAGCGCTGGAGTGTGCCGCTGCGCTTGCCTGAGGGTGAACGCCCAAACAATCTTCGCCGCGAGATCGAGAACCTGATGTGGGAGAAGGTTGGACTAGTACGCAATCGCGCAGACCTTTGCAGCGCGCTCGAAGAACTTGCTGAGATCAGCGAGCGCGCGGCGCGCCAAAGTGCGAATCCCGAGACTTCCTTCAACCTCGAGTGGAACGAAGCGCTGGATGTGATGAACATCTGCGTTAACGCGCAACTTGTCGCGCGCGGGGCGCTACTGCGAGAAGAGAGCCGCGGCTCTCACTTCCGCAGCGATTTTCCAAAACCGGATCCGGAGTGGCTCAAGCGGATTCGGCTCGTCAAGAACGGCGATCACATCGATGTGAGCTATCTTCCCGTGAGGTTCACCCGCATTGCCTCGCCGGAGGTTGAGCTTGCGGAATCCGTAGCAGCACCGAGGATCTGACCCTATGAATATCTATGACGTGATCGAACGAACGGCAGCCGACCTCTACATCCGAGCGCTACAAGATATTCCCCAGGACGTTCGGGCGGCGCTCAAGCGCGGCCAGATGACTGAGGAAGCGCAAAAAAACGAGACCGCCAATCAGCTCATGCTGACGATCCTCAACAACATCGAGGTCGCCGACCGTGAGGGAATGCTCGTATGCCAGGACACCGGGCTACCGATCTTCCATGTAACGGTCGGCGACAACGCACCGGTGACGATGACCGAGCTCAAGGCGGCGCTGACGCGCGGCTGTGCACGTGCCACCCGCGAGCGTCCGTTGCGATCGAACACAGTTCACCCCCTCACGCGCAAGCATACCGGCAACAACACCGGACAGGGCATTCCCGCGCTCCACTTCGATTTCATCGCAAACTCGGACGAGATCGAGCTCACACTGGCGCCTAAGGGTTCAGGATCAGAGAACATGAGCTTCCTGCGCATGCTCGTTCCTGCGGAAGGAATCCGCGGCATTCACAAGTTTGTACTGCAGTGCATCTTTGAATCGGGCGCGAAGCCGTGTCCGCCGGTTATCGTTGGCGTCGGCTTGGGCGGCACGTCGGACGTTGCCTGCGCACTCGCAAAGAAGGCAAGTTGCTTCCGGAAAATCGGAACCGTGAGCGAGGACCCCGAGATTGCACAGCTCGAAAGGGAGCTTCTCGACGAGATCAACCGCACCGGCGTTGGTCCGCAAGGGCTTGGCGGTGCCACCACCGCATTAGCCGTGCACATCGAGTGGGCACACACGCACATCACTCAGAATCCGGTGGCCGTGAACCTGCAGTGCTGGCGAGGCGAGCGGGCCGAGGCCGTCATCACCGCCGCTGGCGACGTGCGCTTGCCCGAACAGGAAGCAGTTCCAGTTGTTGCATAGGATCCGAAACCATGAGCGAATATCACTTGACCGCCCCGTTCGACGAAAGCACGATGCGCAAGCTTCAGCTCGAAGACCGCGTGTTCCTGGATGGCACGCTCTTCGGCATTCGCGATGCAACTCAGCAACGTATCTTTGACGAAGGAGTGCCGCCACCAGCCGACCTAACCGGCGCCGTTTGCATTCATACTGCACCAGGCGTGCGTAAGCGGCCCGACGGCGGATTCGAGAAGGTTTCTATTGGTACGACCACGAGCACACGCATGGACCGTTTTGTTCCCGGACTGCTGGAGCAGTACGGCGTCCGTGCGATCGTTGGTAAAGGGGGCTTGCTACCTGGAAGTGTCGATGCAATGCAGCGGTTCGGTGCGGTATACCTGGCCATCGTTGGTGGCGCCGCTGCTCTCGAGACGCTGCAGATTGAGGAGATCGAGAAGGTGTGGTGGGAAGACCTGATGCCCGAGTGCCTTTGGAAGTTTCGCGTCAAGGACTTTGGACCACTCATCGTCGCCATCGACGCCCATGGCAATAGTCTCTACAAAAGGGTGCAGGAGCAAGCCGCGGCCAATCTGAAGGCAATGGGCTACGCTTAGTAATTCGACGGGCGGCTCGCATGATAGCCAAGCCGCTCGGACATCTTCGTGGCGTACTCCTTGATCAGCGCAGCGAGCGGGGGAACATCCTTCGGCTTCATCTGCAGTGTCGTCGCGCCAAGGTTCACGGCGGCGACGATTCGCCCGTCAGGCCCAAAGATCGGAGCGCCTATAGCGCGTATGTTGATCTCGTTCTCTTCGCTGCCGACCGCGTAACCTTGCGCCCGAACCCTCGCGAGTTCCCTCTTGAGTGCGGCCCGGTCTGTGATTGTTTTGGGGGTTAATGCGGGCAGCTCGATCATGGCGAGAATGCGGTCGATTTCATCCTCCGGGCGAAACGCGAGCAAAGCCTTGCCGATGCCGGTCGAGTGCAGATGAAGTGTGCGGCCCACCTCCGTGCGCAGCCGTGTGCTCGCCATCACTTCAATCTTTTCGATGTATACGGCTCGTGTGCCTTCGAGCACGGCGATGTGCGCGGTGATTTGCGCTTTGTCAGCCAGTTCTTTTAGCAAAGAGTATGTGGAGCGGCGCAGGTCAATGCCCGCGATCAGTTCGCTTCCCAGCGAGAACAACTTCAGAGTAAGCGAGTAACGGTCCTGATCATCCTTGTGGACGTAGCCGCGAGCCTTTAGCGTTTGCAGAATGGCATAGGCCGAACTCTTTGGAATCTTGAATTGCTGGTTTACTTCGCTCACCGTCATCGTTCGGGTCGCGATGAGCGCCTCGATAATATCTACCGTCCGGTGAATCGCCGGCACCGAGTAGGTGTTCGAGCCCTGTTCAGGCTTATTTGAGTTATTTTTCGTAACCATGTTTGGATGTTCGACTAATAGAACTCTACCATTACCTTGCCCGAACCTGCCGAAAAACAGACTTCGAGAATACGCGGGCGTCCAAGGAGCGGAGCGGCTGGCAACACGCTGAGAATAGAACACATCGCTATAGCAAACGACCCCAGCGAGCGAGCTCAATGAGGGCATTCAGATGAAGGTAGTGGCGGGCCCTTTGCCGCCTATTGTGGCAGACGGGTAGTTTCCGGCACTGGGGCGGCGGGTTCTGGGACGGTTGTCGGCTGGACCGATGTGACCTGGCCGGCCTTCTCCTGGGCCTGTAACTGCCGATCGTTAGCTTGCTTGGATTTGGCATTCGCCTTGTCGACAGCAGCGTGTGCCCTGGCGGCCTTGCTGGTAGCGTTGGCTGCGGACTCGTCTAGTTTCTGCTGCTTTCGCTGTCGCTTCAGTTCGTTCTTGGTCATCGTGTAGGGCGGCTGCGCCATCGCCGTCGTTGCGGCAGCCGGATCGGCGGGGCTAACTGTGGCAACTGGAGGCGGGGTTGCCGAATCTCTCTGTTGCGCCATCGCGCCGTTTACGAGCATCGCGCAGAGCGCGAGTGAAGCGAATTGCATTACTCCTGTTGAGGAAATCCTCATTACAATACCATCTCTCTATGGACTGATCCCATGTGATGTTAGATGGCATGAGGTGAGGAATGGGTATCCCGGCAAGGACCACTGAGCCGGATCCCGTCATGCGGTTCCTGCTCGCCCTCAAATGGGCGCCGACAATCTTTCGGAGCACAGACTGAGCTCAGTAGTGCTTGTATGCCTGATTGAAGGCTGGCCGCGGATGTTCGTGAACGAATGCAGCGACATCGTAGGCCTCTTGAGGAGTGAGGATGCCCATCCGATTCTGTGGCATATTGTGCTGAACGAAGGCTGCCATCTTGGGAATCTGATTCATGCCCGCGCCATCGTTGAAGGAGTTTGGACCCCAGAGGGCAGGAAACATGGGAGCGAGACCGGCGCCGTCATTTCCGTGGCAGCCCGCGCATTGTGAGTAGTAAATCTGTTCGCCGTTTTTGGGGTCGGGTGTCAGATTGGGCAGCTTCACCAGACCTCTTCCCTTGAAGGCCCTGTGGCCGGGTTCAGGTTGCGAGAGCCAGTCGATGTAATCGACCAGGTTCTTCATCGTGTCGCCGTCATAGTCGAGGGGCTTGCCATTTTCGCTGCGGACGAAGCACTCCTGAATGCGATCCTTCATGCTGATCATGTGGCCGGCGCGTTCGTTGTACATCGGAAAAAGCTTCGGCAGCCCGACCATCGGCGACGAGTAGGGTTGAATCCCGCCCCCGGCATGACAGTCAGAGCAGCGAATCTTGCTCGCCGTATTTTGTGAGGCATAGAGCGGCGTTTCGTTGAAGATCGCGGCACCGCGCCGGATGCTGTCGCCAAGAGCGCCATCAGGAATCGACGAGTAGCTGGGAGGCTGCCAGTCTGTGGCGTGAAGTTGATTGTCCCACCAGCTGAACGAGAGATCGTGAACCAGAAAGCCAGCGACGATTGCCGAGCAATAGATCAGCAGGATCACAGCCATTGCCAGCCCCGCGTTGCGACGGGAACTCACTGGTTAGCACTCTCCGCTGCTACCGGCTTGAAACCGAATTCGCGGTACGCAGCCTGCGCTTCATCTGACTGTAGGTAGTGTATCCACGCGCGTGCTGCTTCCGGATGCGGTGCGCTTTTCAGCACACCCGCCGCATATGTGGCCGGAGTATTCAATTGGGAGGGGATCTCAACCCCTTCAATCGGATTGCCGAGCTTCTGTTGAAAGAGAACTTCAGAGGTCCAGGTCACACCGGCATCGCTTTGCTTGGTGAGAATGCGCATCGGCGTCTGGCGATGATGAATCTGCGTGAGGACCACTCCGCCCTGGCCGACGCGCGTCTTGTAGACCTCAGTGGCGAGCGCGTCGCCGCCGGTCTTCGTCAACGCAACCTGCACCTGTCTGCCAATGCCTTCGAACTCCGGGTTAGGAAGCGCTACCCTGACATCGGGACGGGCGAGATCCTTGAGAGACGCGATGTGTTTCGGATTGCCCGCCGCAACCATAATCTCAAGATCGTTTGTGGTGTAACTGACGACTTCTCCAACCTCGCCCGTTTGCTTCATCGACCTGAGCGCGTTCGCTCCGGCCTCGTAGACATCCGGCACGATGTCGAGAGTGAGATTGCCGAGCGTCAGAGTGTTTCCTGCCTTGATCTGCTTCAGCAGGACACCGGGAGGAAGCGTCTCGTAAAAGATGTGACCGGCCAACTCCGGGTGAAGCTTTTCAAAGCCGGCGATGAGACGCGGCATGACAAAGAACTGATTCCCGCCGATGAAAAGGACCAGTTTGGCGTCGATCGGATCGCCGTGAAGGTCGGGAACGTTGTCGATGTCAGGAACCTGGAACACGAAGCCCTGCGAGGGGGCAGGATCGTTTCTGCCGCCGCTCCACGGAGGCGTCGTCTGCTGAGCAGAGACGCCAAGTGAGATCGAAAGAGTAAGCAGAGCCGTGAGTTCCTTGATCATGTGCCCCAGCTAAACGGTGATGTAGGTAAAGTGGCCTTCCGACTGAAGCAGCGCGACGGTCGCGACCATGGCGGGAACAATCAGCACGCCAGGAAGCACGTGCGCCTGCAGATCCTTCACGACTTCTTCAGGAGTCGAGCTAAGTGAAAACTTCTTGACCATCGCCGCAGCCTGCTCTTCTGTCGCCGTATGGCAGGAGAGGAACTTGACCCCACGATTCTGAAGCGCCCGGACGCTGTGGTCCTGCATCTTGGAAGAGGCGTCCTGAAGATTGTCAGAGCCCTTGCCACTGGACGGAAAGAAGATGTTGCGCGTGGCAGGCTTGCCGGTTGCAGGATCGTTTACTTCGACAAACTCGCCAAGCCGATACTTCTCCCACATGGAGTCATCGAAAGCCACGGCGTTCGATGGGCCATGGAGAGCTACGGCAATCTTGATTTCGCTGCTGGGAATGCCGAAGCCGTAAATGAATCCGTTCAGAGAATTTTTTACGTTATTGAGAAACTTGCCTTCGCCAACTGGGCGTATGTCATAGACCTGCTTGACCTTCGCAGGCGAGTGCACAAGCTTGTCAAACTCGTTGAAGTCCCAGTCGGCACGCTGATAGATCAATTGAGCTTCAGCACTGCGGGAAGACAGCCCCGCGGCACCGAGAGCGGCAAGGCTGGTGCCTACTCCACCAACGAACTCTCTGCGCGAAAACGTCATGGAAGGGGTCCTTTCAGTGTCCGAACGGTCAAGCGATTTCAATGGCATACATGCCGAAGAAGGAGAGTAATCGATTCCCATAGATTAGAACCACTCTTAGGTCTCTTTGGCAAATTTGAGAGATTCCCGGCGCCGCGAGATCTGGATGCCACAATGGGTTGAAACAATTCAGGGGGTTTTGCGTGAAGCTCGCGATCGCCGTAGCGCTGGTTTGTGTGTCATCTGTTGCATCGGTGAGTGCAACGGCGCAGAAGACGCTCTTCTACATGCAGGAGAACGCCGCGGGTGTGCGCTCGTTTGAGCAGCACAAGGACAAGATCGATATCCTTGTGCCGACTTGGTACGCGGTGAATGGGCACGGTCTCGTCTCTGGCGAACCGGATCAGAAAGTGCTGAGCGAAGCAAAAGCCGCGCACGTGCAGGTGATTCCGATCGTCGTGCTCTTCGATAAGCAGCAGCTTCATGACTTGTTCGCAGACGTGAAGGCGCAGGATGTGATGAACCGCGCGCTTGTGCGTGAGTGCAAGGAGCATGGATATGCCGGGATTCAATTCGACTTGGAGCACGTGCTGTGGGTGGAGCGCGACGGGCTCTCGGCATTGGTGAAGCGTAGCGCGGATGTGCTGCACGCTGCAGGACTGCAGGTGCAGATCGCCACTGTGCCGGATGCGCCCGGGTATGCCGGGTCGCTCCCGTACGCGCGATGGATGTTCGAGGAGTGGCGCGGCGGATATGACCTGAAGGCACTGGCCGAGTCAGTCGATCTGATTTGCCTCATGACCTACGATCAGCACTCGCGCTATACAGCGCCGGGGCCGGTGGATGGATGGCAGTGGACCATTGAGAACCTGGAGTATGCCCTGAAGGATGTGCCGAAGGAGAAGCTTTCGCTCGGTATCGCCCTCTATGGATACCACTGGTTCGCCGGTGATCCTGGATTGAACAAGCCGGAGCAGCATCCGAATCCGACGTCGGAGTCAATCTCATTTACGAATGCGGACTTTCTGCGCTCGAGCTATAACGGCAAGCTCCAGTGGGACGATGACGACCACACGCCGTGGTTCTACATCACGCGCGACGAGACACGCGAGTGGGTCTTCTATACCGACAAGCGCGCGTTCATGGATCGCTATGAACTTGCGAAACAGCGTGGCTTGCAGGGCGTGTGTTCGTGGGTGCTGGGCGAAGAGGATCCAGCGATCTGGGATGCGATTCCCTCGAAGCGATAGCTATTTGTAGAGAAGATATGGCTCGCGTGCAGACTTGTAGTTGTCGAGCGCGGGTTGCCATGTCGCGGCGATAGTGCGCGGATCGTCGCCGCGCGCGATTGCGTCTTGTGTGGCGGAGTTGGCCAGGTACCTCGCCCCGCGGTCCAGATGGAACTGCTGGGGGTAGAGCTTATGCAGAACGCTTTGGATTTCGACGCCGAGTTCGGGCGAGTCGAGTGTGTTGCGATCGGTGACGGCGATGCGCACCGCTTCGATGGTCTGGCCGTGGAAGGGATGGATCGGGTCATCGTCGACGGTTGTAGTGGTCGCAGCGAATGCGACGCCGGGGATGTGCCGGGCATCAAGCGCGGCGGCGACGTCGGCCGCGCGGAACCATGCTCGTGGCTGGACGCCGGTGGTCTTGTCCTTTGGTGGAAGGCCGGCGCCGAAAAGTTCGAAGGGTGTGGGCGTGCCGCGGCCGACGCTGGCGTTGGTGGGTTCAAGCAGGGTGAGTGCGGGCAGCAGGATGGTCGCGGTGATGTTATGCAGGTTAGGGCTGGGATCCACCCAGGGCAGGCCGGTCTGGTCGTAGAACTCGGCGCGCGTCCAATGCTGCATTGCGATCACTGTGAGCGGAGCATCTATGTGCCGCGCGCCGTTGTAGAAGCGTGCGAGTTCGCCGAGCGTCATGCCATGGCGGATGGGGACCTGACCATAGTCGGTGTAGTTGTCATGGCCAGGATCTGAGACCGGACCTTGCACGGCGATGCCACCTATAGGATCAGGTCGATCAAGCACGACGATGTTGAGCATGTGGTGGAAGTCGCGCTGCTCTCGCGCCGCGGCTTCGAGGAAGTAGCCCGTAACGGCCTCGTAGGTGTAGGTGCGGACGCCGGCGTCCTGCAGGTCAATGACGACGGCGTCGAGGTTCGCAAGTTGGTCGTGTGATGGGCGCTTGTCGGCGTCGTGGGGGCCGTAGAGCGAGGTGACTTGGAGGCCGGTCGTGGGGTCGGTCTCTGGGCCAAAGGAGGTTGTGTCCTGCTTGCCGAAGATGCCGTGCTCGGGCGAGAAGATCGTCGTTAGTTTCGCGCCGGGGATGATCTTCGGCAGGTCAGTCGAGACAATGTCGATGGTGCGGCGGCCGTGCGCGTCTACACCGGATTGGTTAGTCAGGATGCCCAGGCGGAGCGTGTTGTTGTGCTGTGCAGCGAGAGTTGTGAGGTCGGCGAAGTGATCGGATTCGAGGACGTCGATGCCGGTGAGGGTGTGCGTCTGCAGATTAGATGATTCGGAAATTGCCACATTACAGAATGTGCTCGCGGGACAGCCGGTATACAGCTCCAGCGCGTGAGCCACTGCAGTTGCCACCTCGCCGCGCAAGTTAGAAATTGGCGGATTTCCGCGTGGGTGAATTGCGTTTGCCAACAGGACGACGTAAGTGTCGGAGCCCGGATCCATCCAGAGAGAAGTGCCAGTGAAGCCGGTGTGGCCGAAGCTGCCGATCGGGAAGATCATGCCGCGGGGCTTGGAGAAGGGGGTATCGATGTCCCAGCCGAACCCGCGCAGGTCCTGCCCGTGGATAGCAGGGTAGCGCGGAGCCAGCAATGGAGCTGCACCCTTTTCACCGTGGACGATCGCGGCTTGTTCCGCGGTGTTGGCCAGGGTGAGTTCTCCGGCATAGTAGCCAGGTTGCTCGGGCGTGGTCATCAGTTCGAGCGTAGATTGCTTGAGCGGAAAGTTGGAAGGACGGCCAGCGAGGCGATCGAGCAGCGCCTGCGCGAAAAGCGAGACATCGTGCGCGGTGGAGAAGACACCTGCGTGGCCCGCGACTCCACCCATGCGACGAGTGGTTGGATCGTGCACGGTACCGCGCGTGAGCATGTCGAAGTGTGGATTGGCGCCGGGGTTGGATTTCGACTCGTCATCGTGCGTTGTGGGTGCGATGCGTGGGAGCAGGGAAGTGCTCCAGTCGCCAACGGGACAGGTGTAGCGCATGTGACCGCGCGGAGCCGGAGCCCATGCGATGGCTGCGCCGATGATCTTGTGCGGACCGCAGGCTTTGTCGATGGGGAGGTAGCGCGTCTCGGTCATGCCCAGGGGCTTGAAGATGTGCTCCTGCGCATAGACGTCGAGCGGTTCCCCGGAGAGCGTTTCGACGATGTCGCCGAGGAGGATGAAGTTGATGTCTGAGTAGCGGAAGACCTCGGCCGGCTCTGATTGCAGGGGCGTGGTGAGCGCGCGATTGATCCCCTCGGCCTTGTCGGGCTTTGCGAGTCCCCAAGCGTCCTTAAGGCTTATGTCAGCTGGCTCGCCCGAGTAGTGCGTGAGCAGCATGCGCACGGTGACCTTCGCGCGCTCTGGATCGTGGTCGGGATTAAACGCCGGGAGGATCTGCTCGACGGGCTCGTCGAAGGTCAGCTTTCCCTGCTCGTAGAGCTGCATGATGCTGGTTGATGTGGAGAGATTCTTCGAGAGCGATGCCATGTCGAAGATGGTGTCCTCGGTCATGGGCTCTGCCGGTGAGGGCTCGCCGTTGAGTCCCGGTTCGCCGGCAAGCTTGCGGTCGCCATAGGCGTGCTCGAAGACCACGCGGCCACTGTGGCCAACGAGGAGGACGGCGCCGGGGAGATGGTGATACGTGATCGCGTCGTTGATGAGCGCGGCGGCGGTGCTGAAGTCCGGCGCGGGAACGGTAGCCGGCCCTTGTACCTGTCCGCGGTGAATAGCAGGTTCTTCAGCTACGCCTCGGAAGGACAGCAGGAAAAGCAAAGGCAGAAGAGCAGCAGCTACAGCAGCGGTGCGTTGTGGGCGCGTGCGCTTGCCGAGAAAGAGACTGGCAATAGCACCGATGAGGAACGTGGCGGCAGCGCCGATGAGGACGTACCAGGTCCAGGCGATGTGCGGGATGGTGATGGGACCGAGATGCACAGGGAATGCTCCTTGCCAAATCCAAAGGTTGAGAATGAAGCCGCAGATCATGCCGATGATGGCCCCGCGCTCGTTAGCAAAACGCGTGAGTGTGCCGAGCAGAAAGACGCCGAGCAGGCAACCGTATGCTACCGAAGCGATCGAGAGGCCGATCTCGACGACGTGGCCCTTACCGCCCGCCTTCACTGAATAGACCGCGATGGCAAAGAGTACGAACGCCCACAGCACGGTGGAAGATTTTGCAATCATGGCGCGCTCGCGGTTATCAGCATTCGGGCGGAATCGCATGTAGAAGTCAACGACCGTTGTGGAGGAGAGCGAGTTCAGCGCAGCCGAAAGGTTCGACATTGCCGCTGCGAGAATCGCAGCAACGAGCAGACCGGCGACGCCAATGGGCATCTCGCGCACGATGAACGTGGGAAAGATGTAGTCGTTAGTGCGGAAGATTGCACCGGGATGCTGCTGATAGAAGACGTAGA
The DNA here is from genome assembly GCA_035944135.1 of Acidobacteriaceae bacterium. NCBI lineage: Bacteria > Pseudomonadati > Acidobacteriota > Terriglobia > Terriglobales > Acidobacteriaceae > Acidobacteriaceae bacterium. The sequence goes on along the minus strand of DASZBM010000002.1, from coordinate 1,515,246 downwards.
GGCCAGCGCCGATGAGCAGGAAGAGCGCGAACTGCACGAAGATGACCACGCCGGAGCTGAGCAGAGCCGCTGTGGACTGCCGCAGATTGCGCGCAGCGAGCAGCCGCTGAACCATGAGCTGATCCGTACCGTGCGAGGCCATGGTGAGGAAAGTGCCGCCGAGAACGCCTGCCCAGAAGGTGTACGTCGTCGTGAGGTTCAGCACGAAGTTGAACATATGAAACTTGCCAGCGGCCGCCGCGACAGAGTGAATCACTGGCCAGCCGCCCTGCACATGGGAGCCCAGCGTAAGCAGCGCAACGACCGTTCCGCCGACGTAGATCGCCATCTGCACAACGTCGGTCCAGACGACTGCAGCCATCCCGCCCTCGAAGGTATATAGCAGGGTGAGCGCAGAGATGATGGCAATGGAGAGAACATCGCGCGTGCCGATGGCGATGCCGACGACGATGGACACAGCGAAGACCCGCACGCCTTCCGCCGCCGCGCGCGTGACAAGAAAGAGTGCCGCGGTGACCTTGTGCAGGGTACCCCCGAAGCGGCGATCGATGAGTTGGTATGCGGTGAGCATCTCGCCGGCGAAATAGCGCGGCAGAAAAAGTGCCGCCACAACGACGCGCCCGAGCATGTAGCCGATAACGACCTGCAGAAAGCCGAAGTCGCCGGCGAAAGCAACGCCCGGGATCGAGATGATGGTGAGCGTGGAGGTCTCGGCCGAGACGACGGAGAGCGCGATGGCCCACCACGGAATCGTGTTGTCAGCCAGGAAGTAGCTTTTGAGTGACCGGTCGGCTGCGGCGGCGCCGCGGGATTTGCGGAAGCGCAGACCGAAGAGCGTGATGCCGATGAGGTAAACCGCTACGAGAGCGAGATCGAAGGCGCTGAGCCGCTGCGTTGCGAGAAGAGTTGCAAGGGCGTCGATGAAACAGGGCAAGCGGGCTTACTCCTCCTGCGGTGCGCTGACGTGAGGCAACGTTGCAGGTTATGATAACGGGCTTGGTGCACGACTTGCTCGGAGTGCCATCGGGAGTTGTGAACGGATGCCCTATTTTGTTGCGTTGGATGGTGGTGGGACCAAGACCGAATGCTGGATTGCAAATGAATCGCGCGTGTTGGGCCAGTCTTCCGGGCCGACTGTGAAGCTGATGAATGTAGGGGAGCGGGCCGCGACTCAGGGGTTGCGGGCCATTGTGCGCGAGGCGCTTGGATCCGCCGGAGTGACTGGTGATTCCATCGCCGGCACCTGCTTTGGGCTGGCCGGGTCCTCGAGTGAGGAGGTCCGACAGTGGGCGAAGACGACACTCGGTGAGCTCGTCAGCGGCGAGACGATCATCACCGGAGACGAGCAGATCGCCCTGGACGCTGCTTTTCGAGGCGGCGCTGGAGTGCTCGTGATTGCGGGAACCGGATCGCACGTGACCGGCCGCTGTGCGAGCGGCACAACGGTAGGCGCCGGTGGCTGGGGCCCGGTGCTGGGGGATGAGGGGTCCGGCACGTGGATAGGCCTTGAGGCCATCCGTTCCTGTCTGCGAGCGCGCGATCGCGGCGTTGAAACCTGTCTGCTGCGCGAGATACAGCAGGCGTGGGGGCTGGAGGAGTTGGGCGAGCTGGTCGCCAAGGCGAACCTCCGCGAGCGGCCGGACTTTGCTTCGTTGACCACGGTCGTCGCGGAGTGCGCAGAGAGTGGCGATGCGCTTGCGCAGGGTGTGCTCGACCACGCAGGCGAGGAGCTTGCGACGCAGGTTAGCCTGGTGATCTCGAAGATGCGTGCAGCCGACTGTGCGTCAGAGGACGCATCACGGGTTGCGTTCACAGGCAGCGTGCTCGGCAAAATTCCGCGAGTGCTTCGCGCGATGGAGGAACACTTGCACGCGGCGTGGCCGGAAATCGATGTAGACGCCAACGCCGTGCAGCCGCTCGAGGGCGCCTTGTGGCGTGCGAGGCAGGGCAAATAGTCGGACCTACGTAACCAGTTCGCCCTGGATGTACGTTGCAACGAGTCGTCCGCTGCGGTCGAACCGGTTCAGGTTTGCAGGACTGCCGGGCGCAAGCCGCGTCAGCTCCGGTCGCCCGAGCATAGCTGCGGGATTGTGCGAGGCCAGTCGACTTGCATCAGCGAGCGTGGCGCCCGTGAAGTGACAGAAGTTAGCGACCGCGCGATCCATGGTGAGGACGGACCCCGCCAGCGTGTGGGTCCCGCGAGCCAGGTCTCCGGACAGGAACGCGCGTCCCTCGGCTACATCCACATCGAACTCGCCGAGTTTGTATCTGCCCTCCGGCATGCCGGCGGCAGACATCGCATCGGTTATCAGAATCGCGCGCTCCGGGCCTTTGGCCTTGAACCACAGCCGCACGAGCTCCGGCGCAACGTGGACGCCGTCGCAAATCAATTCGGCATACAGCCGGTCATTGTCCAGCGCGACGCCGAGCACTCCAGGCTCGCGATGACCCAGCGCCCGCATGGCATTAAAAGTGTGGGTCGCGCTGCTTGCGCCCGCATCCACGGCAGCGTACGCCTCGGCTGCGTCCGCGTTGGTGTGGCCCAGCGAGCAACGCACGCCCATGGAAGTTGCGTAGAGGATCAGGTCGACAGCACCACTGAGCTCAGGAGCAATAGTCAGCAGAGAGATCTGCCCGCGTGCCGCCTGCTGAAAGCGATCGAACAGCTCGATGCTCGGCAGCTGCAACTGGTTCTCTGGATGGACGCCGCGCTTTGCGTGCGAGAGGAACGGTCCTTCCAGATGTATGCCGCGCGGTTGCGCCTGCAGCGGCTGCGGATCGGCCTCTATCGCGTTGGCCAGCGACTCCAGGGCACGCAGAGTGGAGTCGACGGACGCTGTCACAGTCGTCGGAAGGTACTGCGCGACGCCGCGCAGGGCCAGGAACCGCTGAATCTCGCGCAGCTCCGCAGGTGACGCCGACATCACATCGTGGCCCATTGCACCATGCGTGTGAACGTCAAAGAACGCGCAGGCAAGCGTGTCTTCTTCGTGCGCAAGGGCCGTGGGGTCGGAACTGATATCGCTGAGCGTTCCATCGTCGCCGACGATGAGCACAGGGAACTCAACCGATCCGATGTCGGTGATCAATCGCCGGGCTGTGATGAGGGTTGGCATAGTTATTTTGCGGGCGGTGCAGTGTTTGGTGTAGTTGGTGGTGCGACAGGCGGCGCTGCCGGCGCTGCGGACGGAGGCACGACAGGAGCAGGTACAGCCGCCGGCGGAGCCGCGGGGATGTCGAGCTCTGACGCACTGGGAAGCGTGCGCGTGTCAGCCCATTGACGCTGCGCACTGCGCACCTGATCCATTCTCGCCAGCCAGATATCAATCGTGTAGTCGTAGTGCGCGAGCACAGGCCGCAGCGCGTATGGCCTGTTTGTGCGCAGCCAGATTTGCGCATACAAATCGCGGATCAGCGAATAGCCGTCCTTGATGTCCTGGATGCGACCGTTCACGCCGTTGATGTCGCTCAGCTCGCGGCCCACCTGCATGCGCTCCTTGCGATCTGTGGACGTCGCATCCGCCTGCGCGCGCGCGTAACCGGCAGCCATCTCATCGGCGAGCTGAAACTTCTCGCCGATAAAGTCAAACCGCCGCGCACCCAGTTCCAGCGCATCGATTGCGTTTGCCTCGCGCAGCGTCGTAGGATTCGACGGCAATTCATCCGTCGGCGAATAGACAACCGGCTGAGGTGGCGCCGGATACGCCGCCCGAGCCTGCGCGATTAACTCCAGAGCATGCTCAGCGTGCATGCGCAGCTCATGCGAATACGGTCGGATTTTGTCCGCATATTGCTGGCCATCCTTCGACCACGGATCCATCCAGAAGAGCCCGTCCGATCCGTCACCCACCTTCGCTTCAAACTGCAGCACATCGTGCGCGGCCATTAGCTCCTCCTGAGCCATGTCGAGCTTGCCGCTTAGATCACCGTGAAAAACCGGGCCGTAGTTGGCCTGGAACTGCGGAATCGAGCTCTCGCCCTGCTGCCAGGCCGCGGCGCAGCCGAAAAGAATGCCGTACCAGTTGTTCGCCGCGAGCGCTTCACCGTCGTCGTACCAGATAGTGTTCAGTTGTCCTGTCGCGCCCATCTGCTGGCCGTCGCGCGTGAACTGCTGAATATTTTTCAGGGCCGAATTGTAGTTCGGATAAACGCGTGACCAGTTGTTGACCCCTGGCGCAACCCAGGTCTCAAATCCCGCGGACTTGAAGTAGTTCAGGTACTTGGTGAATCCAGTGTCCGAAGGCGAGTAATGCCAGCTGATCGCAATCGTGTTGTTCTTGAATTCGTCAGGCATTCCCTTCAGCAGGTCGGGCGAGCGTTCCGCGATATCGGCCCAGAAGAGCAGGCGTCGATTCAGCGGCCGCAACGTGTTGTCAATCTGCTGCATGAAGTTCAGGTACACCGGGCCGAGCCCCTGCTCATCCACGGCTGCTTTCGTCTGGCCCACGCCGAGATCGAACGTTTCGTCGGCGCCGATGTGCAGGAACGGCGACGGGTAGAGCGCCGCGAGCTCGGTGAACATCTGGTTGATCACCTGCAGCGAACCGGACTGTCCCGGCGCGAGCACTGCCCCATGCGGCGTCTCCGCCAGCGCCTGGTACTGCTCGTAAACAAGCATGTGACGAAGATGACCGAAGGCCTCCTGGTCGGGCACGATCATCACGTGATACTTCGCGGCATACGCGACGAGCTCCCGCGCATCATCCGCGGAGATGCTGCCGCCCGGAGGCGCGGGCAGCGGGTTCGACGCGTACTGTTGCGTGTTCTCGAAGTACGGCGAGTAGAGATTCGCCTTATATGCAGCAAGTGTGCGCACCAGCTTCTTCTGGAACTCGAGCGTGTCCACTGGGCCGCGGGAGAGATCGTCGCTCAGGCCGCGGTAGCGCATGGCCGGCCAGTCGCGAATCTCTGCCGCATGCAGCACGAAGCTGCCGTTCGGCTGGCGCTCGATCATCTGTTTGACGGTTTGCGCTGCGTAAAAAATGCCGGGACCCGTCGCGCCGGTCAACGTCAGGACGCCCGGGGCGAAGCCGATCGTATAACCCTCCGGCTGCATCTCCGCTGTAAACGACGGATCTGGATGCTGGCCCAGCCGCTGCAGCACAACTCTGAGCCCGTTGCCGGACGGAATCCCGCGCGCGGCCAGCTCATCGCGCAGATCGCTCGCGGCAAACTGATCCTCGGGACCGCAGTTCGGGCAGTCCACCGTGACGCCGGTTACCGGCTGATCGCCTTTGAACGTGACCTCACGCGGCGTGGGGATCAGGTGAAGGGAAGTGGAGGGTGTCTGTGCGATTGCGGTCGCCGTGAGCCCGGCGAGGACAACGAGTGCAGAAAAACGCATGCGTTTACGGTACACGGCTGAGGCGCATTGAAGAAAGAATGCGGCTGAATACCTCCGGCGAGGTATCCAGTCGCATGTCGCTAGTGAGACGGAATGACAAACAGCGTGATCGACTGTGCAGGGAACGTCACGCTGCTGATCGTGCTCGGATTCGTTCCTGACCCCGCCGTGATCGTAGCGGCCGGCAGGGAGGCGATCGCATTCAGATTCGCATTGCTGTACTGATAGACCTGCGCCTGCGTGGCCGTGGTCGTCAGGTTATTGATTGACAGTGTGTCCGTCAGGGAGCCGAAGGTCTTGTTGATAACAACGACGGTGACGGCGCCATCCGAAGTACGCGAGGCTGCATAGACGGCCAGTTTGCTCTGATCGCCTGTGGTGGAGCTCAGCTCCTTATCGCCGAACGTGGATTTGTTGCCGTCATAGTTGCGGTACATCTCGAAGGCCATCACGGCTCCGGGTTGCGTCAGCGTGCCGGAGGACGTCTGGTAAGTGCTTGTCGGCCAGAAGACGCCCATCGTCAAGCCGTACTTGCCGAAGATCCCGAGCACGTCCGCCTGCGTGACAGCGCCGTTAATGGACTCCAGCCCGCCGAAGTTGTACTCGTCGATGGAGGTTCCGGGCGCCGCGTAGGTCGTGCCCGTCCATCCGGTTGTAATCCACGAATGCATCATGGGGATGATCTGCGGCGCCTGCAGCGGCACCGAGCAACTGGAGGTGTAGTTCGAGTCAGTGGAGTAGTTGGGCTGCGGAAAGTTCGGATCTGTATACGTTGGGTCCCACAGCGCGCGCGTCGAGTTCATGCGGACCTGCTGCTCGGCCGTATCCCCCGCCGTCGTGAACGACACCTGCGATCCGTTGTACGTTCCGGCAACGTACGAGTGAATAGTGAGGTAATCGAGCAGACGCATGTTGTACGTGCTGGACGCCGACGCCATCTGCTGGAGGTAATAGACGATCATCGGCGTGCCGCCATGCGCTGCACGGTCCGTCGGATCACTCCAAGGCTGATAGCAAGGTGAACCCTTCGCCCAGCCGTTCTCGATGTCCTGCTTGGAGTAGAAGTAGTTCCACCAGTAGTCGATCACCGGCCCGCTGACCAGCGCGCTGGAATCGGCCACCTTGATGGCCAGCGCGGTTCCGATGCCGCCATTCGTGACCTCGTCATAGGTCGAGGGGTTCGGGTGCACATCCCGGTGCACCGCATCCCACCAGGCGGGCTCGTTGTCGAGATCCCAGATCGTCGCGTCATGCCCGCCGGCATTGCCGCAGTACTGAGTCCCGTTCGTGCTGCCCGTCAGCAGGCAGTTCACCCAGCCACCCGCCCACGTGGTCAGCGCCCACGTGTTGGTTGCAGCCCCAGCTCCGGGTGCAGTCGGCGGCGGCGTTCCAACGCTGGTGAACGACGCGACGGTGTTGTTGCCGAACAGATCGGTCTTGCCATCCGACTCGACGCCATTGCCGCAGCCATCGCCGTTGTAGCTCTGCTGGTTCGGGTAGGAGGCCTGGCCGTTCAGCCCGGTCTTCGGGAAGCTGCAGCCGGTGTTTGTTCCGCTATGCGTTGCGCTGTTTGAAACCCAGCCAAGAACAGGCGCAGTGCCGATCGACTTCACGCCGAGACTAGTCGTCTCCGCGATGAAGTCGTTGAAGTTTGTGCCGTTGCCGTTGTTTCCGTTCGGCAGCATGCTGTTGGCGCCGTTGAAATTCTCGAAGTAGTAGTCAGCCGCGGAATTCACGACGCCCGTCTGGTAGTTGTAGCGCGACGTGTCATCGCCGCCCCAGCGCACCACGGAAATATTCGCGTTCTTCGCGGTTGTCGGATCCAGCAGATATCCGTTCATCCCATAGATCAACGGGCTGATCGTTCCGGTCACAGTGCCTGCGTCAACAGACAGCGCCGGCCCCGCCGTACTCGCCGGCGCAATCAGATTCACCGTCGCCGAGCCGCTGATGGAAGTGTTCGCCGTACTTGTTGCCGTGATCGTCACGCTCGTCGGCGCCGGATAAGGCGTCTGATAAAACCCCGCGGAGGAGATCGTCCCGGCACTCCCCGTACCCGACGCCACGGCAACGCTCCAAGTCACCGTCGTGGGGCTGAGCCCGGTAACCGTCGCCGTGAATTGCTGCGACTGCCCGATCGTCACATTCCCGCTCGCCGGCGAGACCGTGATCTGTAAAGGCACGCTGTACACCGCCGTCACGGTCGCGTTGGCGTTCACCGTGATGTTGCACGTCGTCGTGGACGTCGTATTGCATCCCGACCACCCGCTGAATGTGTTGCTCCCCGAGGTCGCGGGAGCCGTCAGTACGGCGTTCGTGCCCGATGGATAGACCAGCGAAAGCGGGCTGTTACCGCCGGTGCTGTTGTTGGCGTCCTTTGTTGCCGTGATGTTCACCCCGCTCGCCGGATTCGTAGAGTTCACCGTCAGCGTATAAACGGTCGTCACCGTCACCGAGGCCGTCTTCGTTCCACTCCCATAGGTCGACGAGCTGCCCGAATCCGGCGTGTAGGTTGCAGTCAGCGTATCGTTCCCGGCGGCCAGAGAACCCGCCGCAACCGTAATCACCGCAACTCCAGCGCTCAGCGTCGTCGCTGCTGACGTATAGCTTCCGCTGCTCAGCACGACGCTGCCTGTCGGCGTCGGCGTTCCGCTAACCGTCACGGTCGCCGTAAGCGGCTGCAGCGTCGTAATGCTCGCCGACGAAAGACCGATGCTCATCGTCGGCGCCGGCGGCGGATTCACTGTCACGGACGCCGTCCCGGACGAACTCGTGTACGCGACCGCGCTCGCCGTATCCGGCGTGTAGGTCGCCTTCAGCGAAGCCGTTCCCGCCGTCAGCGAGCCCGCAGGAATGTTGATCGTTGCCGACCCGCTGCTCAGCGTCGCCGCTGCCGATGTATAGCTTCCGCTCGTCAGCACAACCGACCCCGTCGGCGTGGCTCCGCCCGACGATGCCGCCACCGAAACTCCAACAGACAGCGCCTGATTGGTCGTAATCGTCGAAGTCGATGGTGTAACCGTGACGGCCGGCGCAACCGCAGTCACGTAGTTTGCCGTGACCGTGACATTCCCGGAAACCGTCAGGCTGCATTGCGCACCCGAGACCGACGTGCATCCGGTCCACGAACTGAAATTGTTATTCCCGGCCGTCGCCGGCGCGCTGAAGATCATCATCGTTCCGGGGGCTTCCGTCAGCGTAAGAGGCGTCGCGCCGGTGGCCAGCAGGCTTGTTGCTGAATTGCCATAGGAAATCGACACGCCACTCGCCGGGTTCGCGCTCGCAACCGTGATCGTGTAGCTCGACACCGGACAGCTGGCGCCACACGTGGTGCCTCCGCCGCCGGAACCGCCGCCGCATCCTGAGAGCAGCAGCGAGAGGGAACCCACAACAACGCACACACCTGGCAGGGGACGGCCGAGAACACGACGCGATATCGGTAGCATAGCGGCATCCACTCTAACCGGAGCGCATGCCGATTGGCGATGAAATTCAGTACCTTTGTGCTGACCGGCGGTAAGTTACCATGCGCGTCTGAATCGCTTTAGACGGGCGCTCCGCCATCAATCACCGTCACGCCGTCCGGCGGAATGAACCGGAACTCGTCGTCAGAGACCGGCGCGTTTTCCCGCATGTCCGAGAACGTGAACGTCGTGATCGCGCCGTCCGTCTCCTCGATCCGCAGGATGTGAATCAGGCCCGCCGCGTCGACCGTAACCGCCAGCGACCGCACCCTCTGCTCGATGCCCACCGGCGTGCCCCACAGCGTATAGCCGGTCTGCCCATCCAGATTCACCAGCGTCACACTCAACCCGTGCAGCTCCTTTTCGAGCTCGGTATGCCCCAGCAGAAACCGCAGCGGCGACCGCAGATCGTCCAGCTTTTTCTCCGGAAACCTCGTCGCCTCCGCATCGCCCGGCGTGTACGAGATCGCGTTCGTTCCATCCAGAATGAACACCTTGCCGGCCGGCATGTCATACGCCCACCGCATCCGCCCGGGCTTCTCCAGGGTCAGGGTGCCGGTCTCCGTCCGGTCCATTCCCATGCCCTGGTAGCGCTCTGTGTAACGCGCCTCCAGCGAGTGCAGATGGTTGTAGTGTTGATCGACCTTCTTCGCCAACGCTGCCGCGGTGGGCTGTTGCGCGCTCGTGCCCCCGGCAACCGCCAGCAGCAACAGCGCCGCCCACCGAGCAACCCACGCCATTGGGCCGCCTACTGCAGCAGATCCGTGCAGTTCGTCCCGCCCTTTGGATCGAAGCGAATCGCGTTGCCGTCCGTGCAGAAGCCTCGTTGTCCGGTCTTGCCGACCGCATTGGGGACAGCCGTGATCGCGTAGCTGTTGTACTGGTCGACGTTGTTTACCGTCGTCTTCGAGCCGCAGGTGATGGTGAACGTGTAGCCCGCCTTCACGCCGCTCGCCAGGTCGTCGGGAATCAACTGCGCGGCCTCCGGCGACGGCGGTCCCGACCCAGCCTTACCGCCAAGCTCCGGCAGCGTGCAGGCGAATCCGTGCGTTGGATAGGTCGAGTTATATGTCCCCTCCTGCGAGTTCAGGTCGCGCAGTGACTGGATCGCCGAGGTCTCATTGCTGCGCATGATGACTTTCATCATCTCCGGAATGGCCAGCGTCATCAGGATCAGGATCACCGACATGACGATGAGCAGCTCGACCAGCGTAAAGCCGGCCTCTGCTACAGAAGATTTAGAACGATTTTCGGATAAATCAGCGCGCTCAGAACATGCGGTTTGCAAGGCAGGAATCCTCATAGCAATGACAACTCAAAGTATAGACGTACACGCTTCCCGGTCGTCATGCACATGCAGATACACACAAAGCGGCACAAGGATCTCCGACGCTCAGCCCGGAAGGGCCCATCTCTGGATGGGCCGTAACCCGCCCTTTCGAAAAAATGGGGCGCCGACTTTAGCCGGCCCCCCGGATTAGCAGCCGGCTTTAGCCCGCGGTAACGGCACCTCGCAGGAACCGGGGCTTCAGCCCCGGCCCGCGACTCGCTGACCTGCTAACACGCCAAGTCCCCGCGCTTGATTTCGAGCGACCCCAAATTGCCGAGCAGCGTCAGTGCAAGCCGGTCCGTTTGGAACAGCTCTCCCGCCAGTCGGCGGATATCGCCAGCGGTCACGCGGTCGACCTCCGCCGTAATCTCCTCCGCGGAGAAGAATCGCCCGTGATACATCTGCTGCCGTGCCAGCGAGCTCATCCGCGAAGACGAGCTCTCCAATCCCAGCACCATGTTGCCCTTGATCTGGTCCTTCGCCCGCCTCAGATCGTCCTCAGCGACCGGCTCGGACTTCATCCGGTTCAGCTCCGCCAGCGTCAGGTCCAGCACCTCGCGCGTGCGCTCCACGCCGCAGCCTGCATAAACCGCCAACGATCCGGTGTCCCGGAACGGACTCAGCTCTGAATAGATCGAATACGCCAGCCCGCGCTCCTCACGGATCGACTGAAACAGCCGCGAGCTCATCCCTCCGCCAAGAATCGAGTTCAGCAGGAACGCCGCGTACCGGTCCTCATGCGCCACCGGCAATCCGGGAACCGCCAGGCACATCTGCACCTGCTCCAGCGACTTCTTGTTCTTCAGCGTGATGTGCGGTTTCACTGCCGGCGACGCGCCGCGTACCAGTTTGTCGCTGGAGCTCGCCGCCAGCGAATCGAAGGCGGCCTCGACCTGCGCCAGAAACTCTTCGTGCTGCAGATTTCCCGCCGCCGCAAACACCATGTTCGCCGGAGTGAAACGCTTCGCATACTCATCGAGCACAATCTGCTGGTTGAAGCTTGACACCGTCTTCGCCGTCCCGAGGATCGGCCGTCCCAGCGCGTCATGGGGCCAGAAATTCCGCGTAAACAACTCGTGGACGAGGTAGTCCGGATTGTCCTCGTCCATCTTGATCTCTTCCAGAATGACGCCACGCTCGCGCACGATGTCATCCGGCGCAAACGTGGGGTGCAGAACGAGGTCCGTCAGCAGATCCAGCGCCGCGGGCACGCTCTCGTCCAGCACCTTGATCGAGAAGCAAACCGTCTCTTTGCCCGTGAAAGCATCCACATTGCCGCCCAGCGCGTCGGCCTCGCGGGCGAACTGCTGCGCGCTTCGCGTCGTGGTGCCCTTGAACACCATGTGCTCTAGAAAGTGCGAGATACCGTTCGCCGCCGGAGTTTCGTCGCGCGATCCGCCGTCCAGCCACACGCCCATGGAGACGGAGCGAAGATGAGGCATGCGCTCGGTGAGCACAAGCAGCCCGTTTGGGAGTCGGGTGGAACGGATATCGCGGGTATGCGGTGAACTGGGCGTTGCGTTTTCCGCAACAGGGACTGAAATAGGCATTACTTACATTCTTTCACGGAGCCGCAAGTCGTTGAATCAAAGCCAAGACCCTTGACGGCCGCGATACGCTTAACTCAAGGAAAGATCAGCCCCGCGCCAGCGCCGGGCTTCGGCTTTTCGGGCTGAAGCCCAGTTCTTTGAATACTTTACGTGCTTCCCCTTTGGAATCAGGACTTTGCAAATAAAGTCCAAGCCTAAGTCTAATTTTTAGAAGACTTTGCACACTTTCGACGGGGGAGGGGGTACCCTCCATTTCGCCCCCGCACCCCAACCTCCACTGCGCTGGGACCCGACCCAAGATTTCGTCTCGAAGACAAGTTTTCAACAGCTCCTCAAAGGCGTAGATTGTCTCCCATGAGCGGTGACGATTGCGTGATTGAAGCAAAGTCAGCGCGGCGCCAGGGTCGGCTCTCCGACGCTACGGCGCTGTATGAGGAAGCAGCAGAATCCTTCCAGGCGGAACAACAACCTGCACGTTGGGCCCATGCTCTGCGACACGCCGCCGAGTTCGCCGTCAGAGCAGGGGATTGCGCAACAGGATTGCGCGAGGCCCGGGCCGTTCTCGAGTACTACCGAAGTTCACCGCCCAGTCCACTCGAAATGGCAAACGCGCTCCGCGTAGCGGCTTTGGCCGAAATGGCTGCGGGCGAAAGAGACCATGCGGTATCCCATTGGATCGAAGCTCGCGCCCTGTACATGGACGTGGGTGTCGCCGATGGCGTGGTCGAAGCTGACCGCCGCGTTGCCGTCCTGGCCGCCGCCTAGCGGTTCATCGGTCATTGGCCAGTTGCTGCGTTTTGTCGCGCAGCGGGGCGAGGTGTCGTTCTTCGTAATGCGCTTCAGAGGCCCGGATAAAAGTATCCCGGCGACTGAAGAGTCCTCGACACCGCCTGCCAGAACGCCTCTTGTTGCGCATCTCCCTTTGAATTCGCCTCCAGGATGCGGCGTAGCGCCTCCGTCTCCGCACCAATTCCATAGGTGGCGTTGAGGGAGCGTGCTTCTGCGTATACCGCGGCCGGATCAATGTGATGGTTCATCGGGAGACAGTATCCTAGAAGGAGTGGAAACGCGCGCTCTTTTCGGGATGACTCTCCCTGGCTTGGCCGAGCTGATGAACAGCTTCGGGCAAAAGCCTTACCGCGCCCGCCAGATATGGGACGCTCTGTACAAGCAGCGTGTCATCAGCGTTGAGGACATGACCACCCTCTCGCATCCCCTGCGCGAGCAGCTCATGACAGCGGGCTGGAGCGTCGGTCTGCCCGAGATCGTCCAGACAGCTCGTTCGGTCGACGGCACAGAGCGCTACCTCATGCGCATGGCCGACGGCGAGACCGTCGAAACCGTGTGGATGCCCGACGGCGATGGCGGCGAGCGTGGTGATGGCAGCGAAGCCGCCGAAGAAGAGGCGGCAGAGTCTGTCGATGCCGAAGAGGCTGTTTCCGGAGCAAAGCCCGGGTACTGGGACCGGCGCGGAAACGGACGCGCGAAATCCAGCTTCGGCACTCTCGCGGAAAAGGGATTCCGGCGCGCCACAATCTGCATCTCGAGCCAGGTCGGATGTGCGGTGAATTGTCAGTTCTGCCTCACAGCGAAGCTGGGCATCAAGCGCAATCTCACCGCAGGTGAAATTGCCGGACAAGTTGCGGCTGTCCTGAACCGGCAGGCAATCCAGATCGGCAAAGACAGAATCAACCTCGTCTTCATGGGAATGGGCGAGCCGTTCCTGAACTACGACGAGTTCATGGCGAGCGTGCGCCTGCTGGCTGAGGGAATTGGCATTCCCGAATCGCGCATGACCGTCTCCACCAGCGGAATCCTGCCGGGAATCGAGCGCTTCGCGAGCGAAGAGGTTCGCCCGAAGCTCGCACTTTCACTCAACGCGAGCAACGACGTTGTGCGCGAGCGCATAATGCCGATTACGCGCAAGTGGAAGATCGCGGAGCTGCTCGCAGCCTGCAAGCGTATCCCTCTGCGTACGCGTGAGTGGGTCACGTTCGAATACGTTTTGCTCGGCGGCGTGAATGATCAGCCAGAGCATGCGCGCGAGGTGCTCGATCTGTTGAAGGGCATGCGCGCGAAGGTGAACCTGATCGTTTGGAATCCCGGCCCGGGCATCGACTACGTGCAGCCCAAGCCGGAGGATGTTGCGCGCTTCCAGAAGATGCTTATTGAAGGCGGAATGCCGGCGTACATTCGCAGGCCGCGCGGCCGCGACATCTACGCGGCATGCGGACAATTGAAGCGCACCGTCGCTGAGGAGCAGCCGCAGCTTGTGAATCTCACAGTCTGAGCGTGTTACCTTAATCAAAGAGCGAGCGGGTAGCTCAGTTGGTAGAGCATCGCCCTTTTAAGGCGCTGGTCCTGGGTTCGAGCCCCAGCCCGCTCACCACTCACAAAACAACTTACGCTCTGTTGGATATCCGAGGGATTCGGCCGAGGCGCTGCGCCTCGCCGTAGCGTTCGCCTGGGTGAGCCGACCATTGGCGAACAAATTCCCTGTGAATGCAAGCGAATCCCACGCGTCGCTCAGACCGACCGTCACTGACCATACACTGCTTGTTGATGGTGGCATCGTGTTAGGGGCAACCCCATGCCACTCTACCCACAAGGAGATTCGATGAAGACCTTACTGCTGACCGTCCTCGCGATCGTGACCTCATTATCCGCAGCCGCGCAGCAAAAGACGCTCGATATCTACTTCATCGATGTGGAGGGCGGCCAGTCTACGCTGTTCGTCACTCCCCAGCACGAGTCGCTGCTGATCGATACGGGTTGGCCTGGGCACGACTCGCGTGACGCAAAGCGCATCGTGGCGGCTGCGAAGCTCGCCGGTCTGAGCAAGCTCGACTATGTGATCATCACGCACTATCACGACGATCATGTCGGCGGTGTTCCTCAACTGCTCGCGCTCATGCCTGTCGGCACGTTCATCGACCACGGTGACCTGTACGAGCGCTGCCCAGCCTGTGTCTCAGGTTTCAATGCATATATGGAGGCGATCCGCTCCGGCCGCGCAAAACGCATGACGGTTTCTGCAGGGCAGACGCTGCCATTACGAGATCTCAGCGCACAAGTGCTCAGCTCCAACGGAGAGGTCATCACCAATCCACTGCCCGGGGCAGGCGCAGCGAACAGCTTCTGCGACAAATCCGAGATTCGCCCGACAGACACGACGGAGAACAGCCACTCCGTCGGCGTGCTTCTTCGCTTTGGGCGCTTCAGCGCCACAGATCTCGGCGATCTGACGTGGGACAAGGAACGTTCCCTGATGTGCCCCGTCAATCGCATTGGAACCGTTTCGCTGTTGATCGTCTCCCATCACGGCTGGTATCAGAGTTCCAGTCCTGCCTACGTCGATGCTATTCAACCCGAGGTAGCGATCATGGACAACGGTGCTAAAAAGGGAGGATCACTTCCAACCGTCAAGCAGATCAATGCGGTGCCCGGACTCAGTGCGATGTGGCAACTGCACCGTTCGGAAGAGGCCGGCCAGTACAACGTGCCTGACGAACGCATTGCGAATCTCAACGGCGATGACGCTTCAGACGCGGGCAATTA